>JBNKDB010000307.1:0-2486 GCA_050288045.1 Anaerolineales bacterium
CCCTAATCCTGGAATATGCCGAAGCGGAAGGCCCGTGGGGCGCGCGTGGCATGGCCGAAATGCCCTTCTTGCCGATGGCTCCAGCGATCATGGCGGCGATCAAGGATGCGACCGGGGTGTGGATCGATGAATTCCCGCTCACCCCGGAACGCGTGCTGCGGGCGCTCGGTAAAATCTAAATGACCGTGATCACCTGTGACGCGCTGTTGTTCGACCTCGACGGCGTACTGATCGATTCTTCGGCCTGTATCCTGCGCCATTGGCGCGCCTGGGCCGAGCGGCACAACCTGGATTTCGATGAACTCGTAGCCGAATCCCACGGGATGCGCACGGTGGAGACCATGCGCCGGGTTGCGCCGCATCTGGATGTGGAAGCAGAAGCCCAGCGCTTCATGGAAGGTGAAGCGGCCGATACCGAGGATATTTATGCATTGTCTGGTGCGGCCGAACTGCTGAGGATGATCCCGGCGGGAACCTGGGTCGTCGTGACTTCCGCCAACCGGCCGTTGGCAAAAGTGCGTATGCAAAGCGCCGGTTTGCCGCTGCCCGAAATGATGGTGACGGCCGAAGACGTGCAGCGCGGCAAGCCCGACCCAGAGCCGTACTTGTTGGGGGCATCGAAAATTAATGTCCCTGTAGAACGCGGCATCGTGATCGAAGATTCTCCGGCCGGGATACGGGCGGCCAAAACTGCCGGGTTGCGCGTGATCGCCGTAATCACCACTCATGCGAAGGAAGACCTCACCCAGGCGGATTTTATCGTCGATAGCTTATCGCAGCTACGCGTGGAAGCAGGTGACGGCCATCGTTTGCTGGTCAGCATTAGCGGATAATTTTGGGGATGGTTTTGTACTTTGTTGGTGTGGGGGTGGAAAAGCAGAACATTGTTGGTGTATCGAAACGCAAGCTATAAAAATTTTAGGAGGCGATATGGATAACCCGATCATTATGACCGTGCGGGGGGCAATCCGCCCCGAAGATTTGGGTGCGACGTTGGTACATGAGCATGTGCTGCATACTTTCGATCATCCGCCCACTACTGCGCCGAATTATGACCTGGCGCATGTGCTGGAAAACGCACTGCCCAAATTGAAGGCTGCAAAAGCCTTGGGCTGCGATGCTCTCGTGGAATGCACGACCGAGTATTTTGGGCGCGATGTTGAAAAAATGCGCCTGCTGTCAGAAAAGAGCAGCGTACATATATTGACCAACACCGGCTATTATGGCGCCGCCAACGATCGCTACGTGCCTGAATTCGCTTATGTGGAAAGCGCCAATCAATTGGCTGCCCGCTGGACGCAGGAATGGGAACAAGGTATCAAGGGCACGGGCATCAAGCCGGGCTTCATCAAATGTGCGGTGGATAACCCTGGCCTACTTTCGGAGATCGATGCCAAGCTGGTGCGCGCCGCCGCCAAAACGCACCTGCAAACCGGCCTGACTATGGCGATCCACACGCCGCAGGATGCCACCCTGGCCTGGGCCGAGCTGGATATCCTGACGGAGGAAGGTGTACACCCCAGTGCCTGGATCTGGGTACATGCTGACACAGTCGAGGATTTTGAAGCCGTAGTCATCGCGGCGCGCGCTGGCGCCTGGATCGAGTTCGACGGCATTAATGCCGAGAACGTCGGCCAGCGCCTGGCATTGTGCAAGCGGATGAAGGAATTGGGTTTATTGGGCCGGGTAATGCTCTCGCATGATGAATCTTCCTATTACAAAGATATCGCACAGCCGGTAGAACCGCATGTGACGATTTTTAGGGATTTACTGCCCAGGCTGCGGGAAGCCGGGTTCACCGAGGGCGAGATCGAGCAAATCATGGTGCTCAACCCGCGCGAGGCGTTTACGGTACGGGTGCGCGCCGCGGAGTTATGAATTAAGAATGAGGAATTAGAGGACTGACCACAAAGGCACCAAGGCACAAAGCCAGGAAGTTTTTATTTGGTGTCTCAAGACATAAGTGAATCAACCAACGACCACTCGACTAACGACTATTTGACTATCCGACTATCAGACTAAATGGGGCTTGATATGGGGAAGAAATTTGTTTTGACGATTTGCGGTTTGTTCTTGCTGGCCGGTTGTGCAACGCTGACACCGGAGCCTACCTCCACGGTGCAGGCTTCCAAGACACCCCGACCGCCGACGGTTACAGCTACCAAGACGAAAAAACCTACTACGGCCGTGGCGACCGAAACGCCTACACCAACGCCCACAGAATCTGTGGTGGTGGATTGGTTGGTTGAAGCTGTGGAAGTGGATAGTTGGGATATACAAATCGCAAACGCGCATTGGCTCGACAATCAGACAATATTGGGTGAAGCAGGCATTTATGAATATTACTTCAATATTTATTCTGAGAATTTATTGCAAGTTACGGAACAACCTCCTTATAACTATTTCCCCTGTTTAGCGGGCACGTTGGAATCTTATTCGCCGGGGCGAACGCACGCACTGGCCTGTCAGGACACGGGCGTGGATGT
>JBNKDB010000308.1:0-3514 GCA_050288045.1 Anaerolineales bacterium
GGCGGCAGAAGCCGGGTTGGTGCCGTGGGCCGAATCGGGGATCAAGATCTTAGTGCGTTTTTTGTCATCGCACGCGCCGTGGTAGGCACAGATGATCAGCACACCGGTCAACTCACCGTGCGCTCCGGCGGCGGGTTGCAAGGTCACACCGGCAAAGCCGCCAATCTCCTTGAGCATCTCCTGCAAGAGATACATCATCATCAGCGCCCCCTGAGCACTCTCGATGGGCTGTAAGGGATGCAGGTTCAGAAAACCGGGCAGAGCGGCAGTCTTCTCATTGATCTTGGGGTTGTATTTCATCGTGCACGAACCCAGCGGATAGAAACCGGTATCGATACTATGGTTCAACTGCGATAGGCGCGTGAAGTGCCGCACCACGTCGATCTCGGCGACTTCCGGCAAGGGCAAGTCCACACGCAGCATATCCTCGGGTAGTTTAGCTTTGGGCACATCCGCGTCCGGGAAACGCACGCCGCGCCGCCCTGGAGAAGAAATATCATAGATCAGGGGTTCAGTCACCGGACACCTCCGCTAAAACGTCCACCAGATAATCGATCTCATCACGGCGGTTCATCTCGGTCACAGCGAACATCAGGCAGTCCTGCATGTCCGGGAAACTCTGGCCGAGGTCATAGCCGCCCAGAATGGAGTGGTCCAGCAAATGCGAGTTGATTTCTTCCGCGGGAAGCGGGCAACGCACCACGAACTCGTTGAAGAAAGGCGCACCCGACCATAATTCGTAGCCATCCAAGGCAGCGATCTTTTCGGCCGCGTAATGCGCCTTGTGATAGCTCAACTCGGCTGCTTCGCGCAGGCCCTGCTTGCCCACCAGGCTCATATATACCGTAGCGGAGAGTGCCATCAGTCCTTGGTTGGTGCAGATATTCGAACTGGCGCGCTCGCGGCGGATGTGCTGCTCACGCGTACTCAAGGTAAGCACGAAACCGCGTTGGCCGCGGCTATCGGTAGTCTCACCAATCAAGCGTCCGGCCAGGCTGCGCACGTATTTATCGCGCGTCGCCAGGATACCCAGGTATGGGCCACCATAAGACAGTGGGATACCCAACGGCTGGCCTTCCCCGGTCACGATGTCGGCCCCAAATTCACTGGGTGGCTTGAGCATACCCAACGCCATCGGGTTGACGGATACACCTAACAACGCTCCGGCTGCATGCACGGCCTCGGCCAATTCAGTGTAGTCATAGACGCGTCCGAAGAAATCAGGGTACTGCACCATCACCAGGGCAGTATCATCATCCAGCAAAGCCAGTAAGGCTTCCGGCCCGGCATCAAGCGGCAGGTCTTCACCCACAAACTGTAACTCGGTGCCCTGGCTGTAGGTATGGATGGTCTGGCGGTAGTGCGGGTGCAGACCGGGAGCAAGCACGACCGTCTTGCGTTTGCCGCGCGTGATCGCCTGGCTCATATTCACCGCTTCGGCTGCTGCCGTCGCCCCATCGTAGTGCGAGGCGTTGGAAACATCCATACCGGTAAGCTGGCAAATCATGCTCTGGTATTCAAAAATAGCCTGAAGCGTCCCTTGAGAGACTTCAGGCTGGTAGGGAGTATATGCGGTCAGGAACTCACCGCGGCTGATGATCGCCCCAACCGCGGCCGGAACGTAATGGTTATAGGCTCCGGCCCCCAGGAAACTGGGCATCTCCTGCGTGGTGTAGTTCGCCGAGGCCAACTCCTGCAAATCCTGGAGCGCCTCCATCTCGGTCAGTGCGTCGGGCAGGTCCAGTTCGGGGAAACGGTGCCTGGCAGGCACCACCTTGAACAGGTCTGCCACCGACTCCACGCCGATGGTTTTCAGCATCGCGGCGCGATCCGCGTCCGAATTAGGGTTGAACATTATTCGTCGCGTCCCGCCAGGAATGCTTCGTAAGCCGCGGCGTCCATCAGGTCGTCCAGTTCACCGGCATCGCTGAGCTTGATCTTGACGATCCAGGCTTCGCCGTAGGGGTCACTATTGACCAGTTCGGGGGAATCTTCCAGGGCGCTGTTGATTTCGACGATTTCACCGGCAACCGGCATCAGCAGATCAGCGGCGGCCTTCACGGATTCGACCACCCCAAAGGTCTCACCGGCATCGAAGCTGTCGCCTTCAGCAGGCAGCTCAACATATACGATGTCCGAGAGCGAATCTTGAGCATAATCCGTAATGCCTACTGTACCAGTATCACCTTCCACACGGATCCATTCGTCATCTTCGCTGTACTTCAAATCTTTCGGGATATTCATTTTTACCTCCAGGTAATGTGAGTAAATTACGAAACGCTTATTTTAGAATTTCACAAAGGTAATGGTGAATTACTTAACAATAGTCGCAATAAAAACAAAAAGCGCACACAAATAGCGTATGCGCCTCTGTCATAAACCTGAGAGATTCATCCCGGGCATGCCCGGCATTTGCCCCTTCGGTGGTTGGCTGCACATATACAACCAATCTTTCCAGAGGTTTGCGGCCACAGGGTCCTTTTACCTGAGAGTTTCGTACCGGTACCACCCGGCACTTGCCCCTTCGGTGCCCGGCACCCGGCCGGGACTCTCCCCTGCTACCGTCCAATTGTTGACTTCATTCTAATTTCGGCGGGTTGAAAAGTCAAGCACTTGTTAGACAATTTAATAATCAGCTGGTATCTATCAACCGCGTCCCGGTTTCAGGAAATAGACCAGCACCTTGACCGGCAAGATCACAACACTACCAAAGATGATTCCCAACTCACTAAGCAGGCTGCTGTTTGGGGCAGGCTTGCCCACAAAGCGGCTCAACAGCGCATCAAAAGAATTCCCCCACAGGTTCCCAAAAGTGATCATGCGGATGTAAGCCAGAATGTCCTGCGCGCCTTGCTCCGCGTACTGTTCCACAAGTTTGTCCCAGGCTTCAGAATCGGGGTGACCTTCCGTTTCGGCGTAGTGTTGGGCAAACAAGAGCGCCGGAACTTCATCAGGGGGAAGTTCCGTGAATTCACTCACATTGATGGCGTCGATCTGCTCCCGTGGAACACCCGCCTTCAAGGCAGCTACGCTGTGCCCCCAATTACAATAGCGGCAGCCGTTGACCTGGGTTACGGCCAGCATGATGCGTTCGGAGAACGCCTTACTGACCCTTCCCCCGCGCGTGGCGCGCTTGAGGTCGGGCAGCCGGTTCAGCAAATCGTCAATGGCCTGAATGAAAGCTCGGTAGGTAAAAATTCGTCGCGAAAATGTGCTGGCATCCATGTCGTCTTACCTGCTTCACAAGTCTGATTGTTACAAAAAGCACTACTTAGATTATACCCCCTCCCTCAGACAATAAAAAAAACGGCTCCTTGCATCAATCAAGAAGCCGTCTACGTACATTGCTTGGAATTCTTTAGGCTTTATCGCGCACGAAATCCCAGTCGCTGGTAAGCCAATATTTGAAATCCTGGCCCTGGGATACCTGAATGGCACCCACAACGCCGTAAACCACGGCCGCGATCGGGATCAAAGAGATCAGGAAAGCGATGGGGATACAGAGTAAACCGAT
>JBNKDB010000309.1:0-2937 GCA_050288045.1 Anaerolineales bacterium
GGATGGAATGGATCCATGAAATAGGAAAGTACCACATGAACAATAATAAGAATAGTAAGCAACTGCATTACTATGGCAATCAAACTACTGATGAACATTGCAGGCTATAATCCCAAAAATTTTTCGTTTCTCACCTGAAGCCGGGGCGATGACTGATTTCTAAGTGCGCTTTGCGAACGATGATTATTGTGAAGCGGCTTCAAATCATCTTAAATACTTTGACATTGTACCCTAAAATTATACGGCAAGAACACGTTTCCAGCTTACATTATAGATAGCCATTTCGCACAAATGAATTTCATGGTAATTTCATGCCATTCACGTTTATAAATCCACTCCCGGTGGGCTTTTACGCTGATTTGTCCCTTTTTCGGCGCAAACCCGATATGCTTAAGGAATTCCAAACCAGCAATCCCCGGGTTGAAAGGATGAACTTTGCCTGAATCGAACAATCATTCCACCGTCGCGCAGACTGCTGCCCGGCAAGTAGACGAAACCGCGCTGATCCGCGCCGCACAAAGCGACCTGACGCGCTTTGCCGAACTCTACGACCGCTACGTGCAGCCGGTCTACCGGTACCTGCACAGCCGCGTCGGCAATGCCGCAGAAGCCGAAGACCTCACCGCCCAGACTTTCCTGGCTGCGCTGGAGTCACTACCCAAATACAAACACGATGGCCACTTTGCCGCCTGGCTGTTCTCCATCGCCCGCAATAAGGCCATGGATCATTTCCGTAAACAGCGCCCACAAACCCCGCTCGATCTTGCGGAAGACCTCCCCCTCCCGCTGGATATTCCCGAACTGGCTGTTGAGCGCGAGGAACTGGAACGGCTGGCGAAATTGGTTCGCCAACTCGATGAAGACCAACGCGAACTGATCCGCCTGCGTTACGTGGCCGAACTGAGCTTCCGCGAGATGGCCGCATTGCTCGGCCGCAAAGAAGATACCGTCAAGAAAGCCCTTTATCGCTTGCAAGACCGCTTGCAGGCGCGTCTGAAAGCCCAATCGGAGGAAAGCTATGCGTGAATACGCAGCTCCTGAATTCGAACACAAACTCAAGCTCGTCACCCAACAACCGGAACCTAACCCGGTTTTCGTCAACGATCTGCGCGCCCGCATCGTCCAAACCGCTGCCATCCAGCCTATCACCACGACTCCCCGTGCGCGCCTCTCCTTCCAGCCTTCCTGGAGAATCATCACCCTGGTATTGGTGAGCATCTTGTTCGTCGCCGGGCTGGTCGTCGGCCCGCAGAACGTACTCGGGGCGGTGCGTAACCTGCTAGGCTACGTCCCCGGCATCGGCTTTGTCGACGAAGCCGGCTTGCGCGTGCTGGTCGAACCCGTCACCCTGGAACGCGAAGGCATCACCCTGACCGTCGAAGAAGCCGTCCTGGACAACGAGCGCACCGTAATCGTCTATCAAGTCGAAGGGTTGTCATTAATACCAGCCAATTCGCAGGGCGAAGGAGCTATGACCGGTTCGGTAGCCCTGCTGCAAACCCCGGACGGTACACTGTTGCAGCAAATCGGTGGAGGTGGGCCGGGTTGGGCCTCAGGCTACCAATCGCGCCTGGTCTTCCCGGCTGTTTCGGCTGAATACGACTACGCTACCCTCATCATCCCGCGCCTTGAAACCATGCCTGCGGGTGCCGCGCCTGAAGATTGGCGCGTCCGGCTCGACTTCCAACCCGCTCCGGAAGATTATGAGGTTGCCCCGGTGATAGAACTCGAACCGATAACCGCGGCCGCACCTACAGGGACCGCAGTGATCGAAACCGCTGCGCCCTACGGCATCACCCTCAATCTGGACAAGGTGGCCGAATTGGAAGACGGCTATGTCCTGACCGGCTACCTGGATTGGAGCAACGCTTCGCTTCCGATCATGGGTGGCGATCTCAATACTTGGCTCCAGCTTACGGATGCCAACGGGGCTGATATCCCCGCCGAGCCAATTATGTCCGATCTAGAGTCTCTGCCAACCCAACACGAAGATCGCGTATACTGGACCTATCAAGTAGCCGGCAAACATCACCCCAGCCCACTAACGCTCACGCTGGAAAGCATGTACCTCAGCATCGCAGCCGGTGATACTTTCCAATTCGATCCCGGTGATGCCCCGCAGTTGGGTCAGGTTTGGGAAATAGGCCAAACCTTTGAAATCAACGGCCATACCGTGCACCTCACCACAGTTGAAGCCATCGAAATGCGCGGACAGTCAGGATACCAATTCAACTTCGAAGTCGACGAAAACGTTTCCCTGATTTCCGTGGACGACCTGGAACACGACCAGCGCGCCGGTGCGGGTGGAGGGGATTCGAACAACGCAGCGTACTCAACCATCCTCTACGAAGATGGATTACCAACCGGTGTGCTGAATATCACGATCCGTGATCTTCAAGTCATCCTGGATGGGCCGTGGCAGATCATCTGGACGCCGCCCACATCCACAACTCCCCAATCGGAGGACACCGCGCCCTACGGCATTGCGCTCACCCTGGAAAAAGCAGCCGAGCTGGAAGACGGCTACATCCTAACCGGATCGCTGGACTGGCAGAATGTGACCCTCCCAGTCCAATTCGTCAGCATGGGAAGCTGGTTAACGCTTACTGATGTCAATGGAGAAACTGTTCCAATGGAACCATCCTCCCCCAGCCCCGACGCACCTTCACCGGAGACAACCCAAAAGGAAACCTGGGCCTACCAGGTAGCCGGTAAGCATCATCCCGGCCCGCTGACGCTCTCCCTCGATGCCGTCGAGGTTCAACTCCCCGTCGAAGCAACCTTCCAATTCGATGCCGGACAGGACCCGCAACCCGGCCAGGTCTGGGAACTCGACCAGGAGATCGTAGTAGATGCATATACCCTGCACCTGATTTCCGTTGAGACCAGCTCGATGCGCGGCCAACCGGGATACCGTTTCACCTTTGAGAGCGAGGC
>JBNKDB010000310.1:0-4587 GCA_050288045.1 Anaerolineales bacterium
AATATCACCACCCCAAGCTGGAACGGTAGCGAATTGACCAGCACAAGCCAGACCCGCTTTGCAGCGGTTGCCTGGTGGCCGGATGTGGGAACTTCAAATGGAGATGGTATCAGCCGGGTGCGTATCTGGGTGCGCGGCCCGAATGGCGAGAATGAAGGTGATTATACGACTTACAGTCCGCAATATTGTGCCTATGGTGGTGGTTCTTCTTATTGTAACGCGATGAGTTCTTCTGTATTTGACGCCTTGAACAATGGCACACATACTATCTATGCTCAAGCGCTGGATACCAGTGGACGTTGGTCTTCAACCGTGACGCGCACTTTTGTGATCGACCGGCCGCCAACGCCGACTCCAACCAATACGCCGGATATTCCGATCCATATTGCTTTCATGCATCCAAGTTCACCAAACCAATTGTTTACCAGCCAAAGCGATACGCGCTTCCAGGCAGAAGCTTGGTGGGGTATGGTTGGCACGAGCAATGGTGATGGCATCAACCGAGTGGAATTTCGACTCTATGATCCATATGGCAGCCAGTTGATGTACCATGCTGAAGGTGTCAAACCTTATTGTGGATATGGTGACAATGGTAGTGTATGCTATGAAATGGACTCGAGCACGTGGGATAGCTTGGTGAATGGTACATATACGCTCCAGGCACGCGCTCAGGATAGCAATGGCCGTTGGTCGAGTTGGATCACAACCACATTCCGCATCCAACGGGCAGCAACCTATACTCCCACAAAGACGCCGGTTCCGCCAACAAAAACCAAGACGCCGACTCCTCCCAATACAAGGACACCGACGGCGACGGCAACCAAGACAGCGCCACCGATATCGTCACCAACACCGACGCGAACGCCATATATTGAGTAATGCGCAAGTTAAACAATAAGAGGGCGAGCAGAGATGCTCGCCCTCTTTTGCTTTAGAAACCAATTTACGATGAATTGGTTATTTTATGCTGCTGCTTGTTCTTCTTCTTTGTTACGGCCAAACCAATAGCGCCATTCTTTATTTTCCCATACCACCAGGATGGGAGCAGCGTTGAAGATGGAAGAGTAGGTTCCACTGAACACACCAACCAGCAGGATGATGACAAAGTGCCGGATGGTGTCGCCACCGAGCAGCGCCAGGGAAAGCAAGGTAAGCATCACCGTCAATTGGGTATTGATCGAGCGGTCGAGGGTTTCCACAATGGAGTGGTTGACAAGCGTTTCGTAGGGCAGGTTGCGGTGTTTGGTAGAGTTTTCACGGATGCGATCGAATACCACGATACTATCGTGAACGGAGAAACCGATCACAGTCAGTAGGGCGGTCAGGAAAAGAGCGTCTACTTCCCAGCCGAAGAGCAGCCCAAAGATTGCTTCGACGCCGACAACGACGATTACGTCGTGCAGCATGGCGATGATGGCGCTGACACCATAGCGGTGGGCATTGGGCACACCCCGGAACTGGAACCAGATATAGGCCAGAATGAATACTGCCGCGAGACCGACTGCGCCAGCCGCACGTTGGGCAACCTCTTGGCCTACGGAAGGGCCGACGGTTTCAAAGCGCAAGATGGTGATCTCGCTGTTGAAACGTTCTGACATGGCTGTAGTGATCTCGCTGCGGGTAGTTTCGTCCATCACTTTAGAGCGGATGATGGCGTCTCCATCCGGCGAGGTCTGTACAATTGAATCGGGATAGTCAAATTCGGCGTAAAGGTCGCGGATTTCTCCAGGCAAGGGGGCTTCACCACTATCAAAGGTAACTTCTAACAGGCTGCCGCCGGTGAAGTCGATGGCCATTTGTAAACCATGTATAGCGAGGACCACCAGGCCAGGAACGATGACGATCAGGGAAATTGCAAAATATAGATAACGTCTTTTAACGATATTGATCATGACGATCTCCTAGATACCAAACCAGCGCGGGTGCTCGGCGAATTTGATGTTGTCCAAGATCAGGTGCAGGATGGTTCGGGTAACAATGATGGCAGTGAAGAGGCTGACAAGTACACCTAAAGCAAGTGTAATTGAGAAACCCTTGACAATGGTTGCACCAAATTGGCTGCCGAACCAGAACAGGATTGTGCAGGTGATCAGGGTGGCGATGTTCGAATCACGGATCGAAGGCCAGGCTCGATTCCAGCCCAGGTCGATTGCGGTGCGCAATGGTTTCCCGCGCCGCAGTTCTTCTTTGAGGCGTTCGAAAATGAGCACGTTAGCATCCACGGCCACGCCGATACTCAAAACAAAACCGGCAATACCGGCCAAAGTGAGGGTGACGGGGATAAGGCGGAAGAGGGCGTAGGAAATTGCTGCGTAAGCAACCAGGGCAATGGCAGCAATGATGCCTGGGAGGCGGTAGTACAGTATCATAAAGAGCATCACGATTATCATACCGATCACCCCGGCAATAAGACTCTTTTGAAGCGAGTCCTGGCCAAGGGATGGGCCAACCGTGCGGCTTTCAACGATCTCTAGTCCAAACGGCAGAGAGCCGGAACGGAGCTGGACGACGAGATTATTAGCAGAATCATAGTCGAAATTGCCGGATATGCTGCCGTTTCCACCGGGGATTGCCGAGTTGATCTGTGGACTGGAGATAACAACGCCATCCAATACCAGCGCAAGAATCTGGCCGACGTGCGTCCGGGTATGCTCGGCGAAAATTTCTTTGCCGTCGTTATCTAACGAGAAACTGACTACGATGCGCCCGGCTTCGTCTGTGCCCACGCCAACGCTATCGATGTTCGCGCCGGTCATGATCGTGTGGTAGACGGTGCCATCCGTTTCAGCGCCATCTGGCAGATCATAATCGGTTTGCAGTTCGGTGCCAGTGGGTGGGGCATAATTGCCGGTGTCGACCCATTCCAACAGGCCGGTCTCCCGGATGGTGCTCAAGGCAGTTTCGGGATCAGTTGCGCCGGGTAATTCGACTAGGATGCGATCCTCGCCGGCTTGCTGAACGACAGCCTCGCTGACACCCAGCCCGTTGACGCGATTTTCAACCACACGCCGAGCTGCTTCCATATCGGTTTCGACATCGGTTGCGTCGGGGGGAACGTCGGCTTGTAAGAGTGCCTGCACACCACCGACCAGATCAAGACCTAATACGGTTTTGATTTCCCGGTTGATGAGGTCATTGCCGTTGGGCAGGGGGATGAAAAGTCGTTCCGTGCTGGGCAGATCGACCCAAATGGTGAACGCCAGCAGCAGAGCGATGAAGATAAAGGAACGTAAGTAACGATTCATAGAGTTCTCACCTGTTTAGGATTCATACAAAAGCCAGCCATAGGCTGGTTTGTCCGACCATTATACTCCCATCTGATAGCTGTGTCCAACTTTTCACGATTGGGGAAGGGGTAAGGGGCGGAATTGTTGTTTAGACAAGTCTTGTGCTCAGGTTCCGTCCAGGAAATCAACGACCTGCGCGAGCACTTCTGCGGCCGAAAGCGGATCGGTTTGGATATACAGATCGGCATGTTCGCGGGCGTGTCTGAGGCGTTCCAGTTGTTGCTCGTAATCGACGTTCCTCCAGTTCAAGCGGCCGCGTTCGACAGTCAGGGGATAGCTGACATCGAGATAAACCAGAAAGTCGGGGTTGGTGAGGCGCTGCCACATGGCGGGGACGAAGGAATGTTCCTGGGCGATCTGGCGAGCCTGATAGCCACGCGCTTTCAAATTGTTTACGAGCGTTGTTTTTCCTGCTTTGCAAGGACCCACGATGCCAATCAGCACTTTGTCCTCAGACATAGCGGGTAATTGGTAACCTGACCTGCATCCGGCGGATTTCGTCTCCATTGTAAGGCATCACTCGCAGGACTACGATACTGACGTCATCGATGGGGCGGCCTTCGTCAGCCGTCATTGCCAATTCCATCAGCCGATCGGCGAATGTCTGGGCAGAAGGGTTTTCGGTGAGGATGGCTTGCACGCATTCGGGGATGTCCAGGCGCTGGCCTTTACGATCTCCAGCGTGCCGCAGGCCATCGGAAAACACAACTGCCACCAAGCCCTCTTCCAGAGAAACTTCGGTGATCACGGGGCGCGTATTGCGGTAAATGCCAACGGAAACGCTGGGTTCATTCAACACGCACATTTCATTGTTGCTAACTACGATAGCTGGCGTTTCATTATTGCGGGAGATCACCAATGTACGGGAATGCATATCAACCGAGAGGATGTTCAGGGTGGACTGCACCTTGCCGCCGCGCTCGGAATAAAGGTAATCGGAGGCGGCCCGGGCAGCTGCGCCATCGCGCACGCCCTCGGCCAGCAGGGAGATGACCTTGCGCACGACCATATTCGAAATGCGTTTGGCGCTCTTGCCGGAGCGTTGTCCATCGGCCAGAACGACGGATAGGCCGCCTTCCGGGCGCTCGACAACTTCCAGGGTGTCGCCGCTCTCAGAAGTGGCGTATTTGTTGATTTTCGCCACGCCGATTTGTACTTCCATAGCCCAAATTGTACAACAAAATACGCACGTTGGGGGAGGGGAGATATGGGGAGCAAGGGAGCGTGGGAGCAATGGAGATTGCAAATAACAGATGGCAAATCGCGTTCTATGAAAGTCGATTTACAATTCTCCGATCAT
>JBNKDB010000311.1:0-6525 GCA_050288045.1 Anaerolineales bacterium
GTGGACGCTACCGATTTGATCATCACCGACGAAAATTTCCAGAACGCCATGCCCCTGATGGACCTGACCTGCGAGCGCGTCACGGAAAACCTGGCCCCGCTGCTCGAAGACGATATCGTGCCGGTGGTGACTGGTTTTGTCAGCGCCAGTGAAAAAGGCGTGATCACCACGCTGGGGCGCGGCGGCAGCGATTATACGGCCTCGATCCTGGGGGTGTGCCTGTGCGCCGCCGAAGTGTGGACGTGGACGGATGTGGATGGCGTGATGACCGCCGACCCGCGCGCCGTGCCTGAAGCGCGCGTCGTGCCCGAACTTTCCTTCGCCGAGATCAGTGAGTTGGCCTATTTTGGGGCCAAGGTGCTGCATCCCAAAACCATTCGCCCGATCATCGAGGAAGACATCCCACTATGGGTGAAGAATACCTTCAATGCTGGCTACCCCGGGACGCGCATTTGCGCCCACCCGGAAGGGATAAGCGGGCGTATCACAGCAATCACAGCCATCAAGAACCTCAGCATGGTAACGGTAGAGGGCCGCGGCATGTTGGGGGTGCCGGGCATTGCGGCGCGCACTTTCGCGGCAGTGGCCCGGGTTGGTGCCAGTGTCTTGATGATCTCGCAGTCTTCTTCGGAGCAGTCGATCTGCTTCCTGATCCCGACCGATACGGCCCCGGCGGTGATCGCCTCCCTGGAAAGCGAGATGGCCCTGGAGTTGGCCCGTCGCGATATTGACCGCATCTGGGCGCATGATGACGTCGTGATCGTGACCGTGATCGGTTCCGGTCTGCGCGATACTCCCGGCGTAGGAGCGCGTGTCTTTGGGGCGCTCGGCGAGGCGAACATCAATGTAATCGCCATCGCCCAGGGTTCCTCCGAGTTTTGCATTTCGCTGGTAGTAAAATCGGAGGAGGGTGAAGAGGCTGTGCGCCAGATTCACAAGCGTGTGATCGAGGAGGCAAGTGTATGAAAATCTACGAGCGTATTTCGGTAAGTGATATCCTCGGCGATAACCTGGTTTATCGTGACATGCAGGCCATGGACACCCGACTGCCGCGCTTTGCCGAACTGAGCGCGCGCGCCGGGTTATCCGGGATCGCCATTCCCCGCAAGACTTCGGTCGAATATGCCCAGATCATGGTGGCGCTTTTGGAAGAAGCCCAGCGCCAGCGCGGCTTGCGCGTGCCGCTCGAAAAGTTGGTCTACGTCGGGGATACGCGCATGAACGACGGCACTGCTTTTACCAATATCTTCAACGCCGGGGGCTGGCGCGGCTTTGCCTTCATCGGTAGTGAAAGCTCACAAAAGGTGACGGTAGCTTCCTCAGAACCCACCAGCGCACCAATCTATTACGCCAACCGCTGGGCTGACCTGGAACGTTTCAATACATTCTTGCAGGCCCGCGGCCTGACCGTCGACGAACATACCGTGGTGTTGATCGATCTGGATAAGACGCTGCTGGGGGCGCGCGGTCGTAATGACAAGGTTATCGACCGGGCGCGCGTCGTGGCCGCTCACCGCACGGTCGAGGTTTTGCTGGGCGACGATTTCGACCCGGAAAGCTTCAAAGCGGCTTATGACCTGTTCAATCAGCAGGAGTACCATCCCTTCACCACCGACAACCAGGATTACCTGACTTATATTTGCCTGATGGTCAGCGCTGGCCTATATGAGCGTGACGAATTAGCCGAAGCGGTGAACGCCGGGACGATGGCCAGTTTCTCGCAGTTCATTGGCGAAGTGGCCGAACGGCTGGCGGAACTACCGGAGAATTTGCAGCAAGTTCACCACGACGTATTTACTAACGTACAGAAAGGTGATCCGACCCCGTTCAAGGCTTTCCGCCAGAACGAGTTCATTGTCACCACCAGTTGGCTGGGAAATCTGCCGGACGACGCGCCGGTCGAGCGTATGTTGCAGGAGGAGATCGTACTGACGCAGGAAGTGCGTCTGGCGGCCGAAGCCTGGAAGAGGCAGGGCGCGTTGTTATTCTCGCTGTCCGATAAGCCGCCGGAAGCCTCGGTGCCCACCCCCGAACAGCGCACCGAGGGCTACCTGGCAATCCACGAAATCCAGACCCACGCGGTGGGCGCAGACTGATGGCTGTGGGGAAAAACGGAGGAGAGAAAATGCAAAACGATTCATTACCGGCTTACGATTGCTGGTTCGAGTGTGTGCGCGGCTGTGGGCGGCGTTATTCGGTTTTCGATGTCGTTTATCGCTGTGAGGATTGCGGCGGGCTGCTCAACGTGGCCCATGACATGGACGCCCTGAGTGAGACCAGTGCGGCAGAATGGAAGGCGCTCTTCGATGGACGCACGCGCAGCAATGATTTCCCCTACGGCAGTGGGGTGTGGGGCTACAAGGAATGGGTGCTGCCCGTGCTCGAAAACGAGAACGTGATCTCGATGTATGAGGGCAATACCAATTGCTTCCGCGCCGACCGGTTGGGGGCACAAATCGGGCTGCCGGATTTATGGGTCAAGATGTGCGGCAACAGCCACACCGGCTCCTTCAAGGATTTGGGCATGACGGTGTTGGTTTCAGCTGTCAACCAGATGCTCAAGCGGGGCCAGCCGATCCGGGCAGTGGCATGCGCCTCGACCGGCGATACCTCGGCGGCGCTGGCGACCTACGCCGCCGCGGCCGGAATCCCGGCGGTGATCTTGCTGCCGCGCGACAAGGTTTCCACGGCGCAGCTCATCCAGCCGATTGCCAACGGGTCCACGGTGCTTTCGTTGGATACCGATTTCGACGGCTGTATGCAAATCGTCAAGCAACTGACCGAGGATCCCACCATTTACCTGGCGAACTCGATGAACTCGCTGCGTATGGAGGGCCAGAAGACGGTGGCCTTCGAGATCGTCAAGCAATTCGACTGGCAGGTGCCGGATTGGATCGTGCTGCCGGTCGGCAACCTGGGTAACGTCAGCGCCATAGGCAACGGTTTCTTGATGATGAAGGAATTGGGTTTGATCGACAGCCTGCCGCGCATTGCCTGTGCCCAGGCCGAGAAGGCCAACCCGCTCTACCTGAGCTACCAGACCGATTTCGAAGAATATCGCCCGGTCAGCGCCCAGAAGACGCTGGCGAGCGCCATCCAGATCGGTAACCCGGTCAGCTATGAGCGCGCCGTCAAGATCTTACAGCAATTGGACGGGGTGGTCGAGCAGGTTGGCGAAGCTGAGTTGGCGGACGCGGCGGCACGCGCCGACCGCACCGGTTTGTACGCCTGCCCGCACACCGGCGTGGCTTTGGGGGCGTTGTTCAAGCTGCTCGATAAAGGTGTGATCAAATCGGATGAGTGCGCCGTGGTGATCTCGACCGCGCATGGCTTGAAGTTCTCCGGATTCAAGGTAGCCTATCATACCGGGAACTTAGAGGAAGGCACAGCACGCTATGCTAACCCGCCGGTCGAACTGCCCGCCGATTACGATGCCGTGATGGCGGCGATCGATGCGCGTGGCTTGAACTGATCCTGTATTTGGCATAAAGGAAGGTCTTAGCTCTCTTTTTAGTAGCCTCATCCATCCCTGGCGACTTCAAGCTGGCGTTGTAAATATTGATCGTAAAATTTAGATCCTAACGCGCCGGCTTGTTGTTGACACTTCTTCAATATTGTTTCATAATAGACATAATTTTATAATCGAGGTCTTAAAAGGTGGATTATGGTTGCTGCATTTCCAATGCAGCCGACGTCATTTATCGGTCGGGAAGAAGAATTAGCTGCTATTCAGCAATATTTACGCGATCCAGCCTGCCGCGTGCTGACTCTGATCGGCCCCGGTGGGGTCGGTAAAACTCGCCTGGCCATAGAAGTTGCTCGCACCATTGCCGACGACTTCTCTGGTGGGGTGACCTTCATCAATCTGCAGCCAGTTCAGTCCATCGATCAGCTTGTATCCACGATTGCTGACACACTCAACCTATCGCTTGCAGGACAGGCAGAGCCCTCGCAACAATTGTTCAATTATTTGAGCAATAAAGAAAACCTCCTGGTGTTGGACAACTTCGAAGACGTATCTGCGGGAGCCGAATTCGTCGCCCGTTTGCTTCAGGCCGCGCCTCAAGTAAAAATACTCATCACTTCCCAGAGAACCCTTAATTTACAGGAGGAATGGCTTTACCCGGTTGATGGGATGCCTTATCCTCAAGGTGATGATTTAGATGAAGACGGCAAATATAGTGCCGTGCATTTCTTTGTGGATCGCGCCCAACACGTACGCCCGGACTTTACTTTGCACGCCGAGCAGGACGGAGTCGTGCGCATTTGTCAGCTTGTGGAAGGGTTGCCCCTGGCACTCGAAATGGCGGCGACTTGGACGAAAACCTTGCGCTGCATGGACATTGCCGATGAAATCCAACGTGATATCGAATTCCTCAAAAGCAATTTGCGCAATATTTCCCCGCAGCACCGCAGCATGCAAGCCGTATTCGACCAGTCCTGGAAACGCCTGGACGCCGATGAACGCACTGTGCTCAAATTCCTATCGGTGTTCCGGGGAGGATTCGATGTGCGGGCCGCCCGTGAAGTGGCGGGAGCTTCTTTACCCGTTTTGTCGGCGCTGGTGGATAAATCCATCTTGCGGGTAATGCCTACAGGCCGATACCAGATCCACGAACTTATTCGTAAGTGTGCTAAAAAGCAGTTGGAAAAATCTCCCGAGGAAATGCTTCAGGCGCAGGATCGGTTTGGTTGGTACTACATCAAGTTCATCAAAAGCTTCGAAAGCGGTCTGATTGCTGGACGGCAAAAAGATTCTCTGCAAGAGGTTAAAACGGAGATTGGGAATATCCGAAAAGCCTGGGCATGGGCTATTGAAACGGGCAACGTCGCGGCAATTGAACAATCAGCAATGGTGCTCTCTATCTTATATCAATTTCAATGCCGCTATGTGGAATGCAGCCGCGCTCTGGAAGAAGCCGAAGCCATGGTGAAACAGCAGCCGACCTCACGACAAAATGATTCACTCCTGGTGTCGATATTGTGTGATCAGGCTTGGCTGTGTATCCGGCTGGGGAAGATTGCTGAAGCCGAGCAAAACGCGCTCGAAAGTATAGCCTTAATTGAAAAACATAAGATCAGACCGAATCTGGGTATGGGTTTCGACCCGCGTATCCCTCTGGGTATGGTCGCTTCAATCCGTGGAGACTACCCCGAAGCTACGCGCCTGGGTAGGGAGGTGTTGCAGGAAAGCCAGGATCGCGGCGAAATCTGGAACGAGCAGTTTTCCTGTTATTTACTCACCTCGGCTGCTTTCCACACCGGCGACTTTGAAAGTGCGCAGCATTATGCCGAACAAACCTACCAGCTCGCCAGGCAAAACCAGGATCGCTGGTTCTTAGCTTACTGCCTCAATGATTTGGGAAAAGTAGCCAACGCCCTGGGTGACCACACAACTGCCCGGGGGCATTTCAAGGCCAGCTACCAGATCAGGAAAGAATTTGCCGATCCAGAAGGTATGGCAGTAGCGCTCAACTCCTTGGGGGAGATCGCCCTCAAAACCGGGGACTATCAAGAAGCTCAGCGTAGTTTCCAAACCGGTCGCGAATTGTATCAAGAGATCAATGACCGGGGTGGTTTAGCCACTTCGATAAATGGGCTTGGAAGAGTTGCTTTGAAACAAGGCGATTTCCAGGAAGCCCAACGCTGTTTCCTGGCCGCGTTGCAAATCAGCGCCGATATCCAATATCATGTACAGGTCATGGCAATCCTGGTGGGAATTGCCCAACTCTTGGTCCAGGTCGGCGAAACTCGCACCGTATCGCAAATCGTCGCTCTGATAGACTCTAATGAGAACGAGCGCGAAAGCGTCGCATTGATTCAAAAGATCGCTCGCCAGAACAAATTGGATATCTTTTCTTCATCAAAAGAAAATGTCGCTATTGATGAACTGATTACGGACATCCTGGTATGGTTGCCAACCTTGGAACTGGCGGCAGACCAAAAGGCTGACCCGCACACGCCATCCTCCATGTTGATCGATCCACTTACAGAACGCGAGTTGGAAGTATTGCAATTTATCGCCGATGGCCTCACCAACAAACAAATCGCCGAGACTCTGATCATCACCCCTGGCACGGCCAAATGGTACTCCAGCCAGATCTATAAAAAATTGGGGGTAAAGAATCGCACCCAGGCAGCCGCTAAAGCCCGTGAACTTGGTATTATCGACTGACCTTCCCATCCCTACCATAAAACCCAACCATAAAACCTAACTTTTGGCAGGTAACAAATCCGCCTTATCTCTGTAAACTACTGTCCGTAACCAAAACAAAGAAATAAGGAGAGTTAGACATGAACGGTAACGGACAAACAAACCGGGCAAAGTACCGCAATGCTTTGCCCCAGCTATCCGACGGCATCTTCCTCACGGATGGTGGCCTCGAAACGACCCTGGTTTTCCACGAAGGGTTCGAACTGCCCGAATTCGCGGCTTTCGACTTGTTCAAGAACACCGAAGGGTATCAGGCTTTGCATAACTACTATGATACCTATGCCAGGATCGCCAAGAAATATGGCCTTGGG
>JBNKDB010000312.1:0-2969 GCA_050288045.1 Anaerolineales bacterium
ACGATTTCTAAGTTCTTACTTGCTTGAGCACGACCAGGCGCGGGTAGAACCCAAAACGCGCATAGAATGAAAAGGCTCGTTCGTTGCCTACTGCCACGGCTACCGCTTTATCGTGGATATCTTGAGCCTCCAACCAGGCCAGGCCTCGCTGCATGAGTTCAGCGGCGATCCCCCGGCCGCGATATGGCTCCGAGACAAAGATCGACTCGATTTCTCCCAGGTGATCCCCTGTCACGGCGCTGACCAGGTAACCGACGGCCTGCTCCCCAACCCGGGCAAGATCGAGGTGTAATTGCCCACCTGTATATTTGCGCAGCAAGCTGGCTTTGCGCTCAGCAAAACGGAAGGCCTGGAAATGGCTGGCGAAATAAGGGGATACAGCCGCGTGGTGCTGGTTGAGCCGTTCCCAAAGCGGTTGAATTTCGTCGAGCAGTTCGAGACCGCCCGAAGCATAAGCAACCAGCGAGTTGGCACTATTTCCCGCGCCCAAGCTTTGCCTCCACACTATTAATTTTGTCTTGCATCGATTGGGTGCGATCCACGCGCGTCCCCAAGCGGAGATTGGTCGAAACGCGCGGCGCACCCATGGCGTGCAAGGTTTCGTGACAGCATTTCAGAGCGGCAAAGACTACCTCCCATTCACCTTCGATGTTCGTGCCGTTGGCATGCAGTTTTGGCTCCAATCCCGCTTCTATCAGGACACGTTCACAGGCAGCTACATATTTCGAGAGGGAAACGCCCACTCCTAGCGGGATGATAGCAAGATCGGCAATTACCTTCATATGCTCTCCTAAGTGATAATCGAAATCATCTGACGCTGAATACACACCTGATTATACCTTTAGCCTCTCGGCACGATCCCGATTTGCTGTTAAAACAGGGTAATCACAGGTATTTGCGTCTTTTTCATCCACATGCGAAAAACAGGTGATCTGCAACCGCCCGGCTTTTAAAGCAAACACTGGCGATTTGAATACCGCCAGTGTAAAAACTTGCCAATTGTCTAACAGAGCGTTTATTTACTCGTGCACTTCAAATCGAGAGGGATAGCGACTCTGGCCTCGTAATAACCGGCTTCGAGATCACCGCAGGCCACAAAACTATAGACGTAGCGATCGCGCGGCACAACCAGGGTGGTTTTCTCGCTGGGATCCAAATTGAGGTAGTAATGATTTTCAAGGGTCCGCAAGTACAAGCGCACAGGTTCATGGGTTTTGTTCCGAATGGTAATCCGAACCATTTTGATGTAATCGGAGGTGTCGACATTGTGCGGTTTATCTCCAACCGGACTGGCTGTGCCACCACAGACCGGCACGTGCATAGTCTGGTAGATATTTAAGTTGATTTTGCCAGAACTGGTATGATTGCACGCTTCCATCGTGAAGGAATAGGTACCGCGCGGGACCACCGAAACTTTCTTAGAATAAGGCGCCACGGTATAGCTGAATTGTTCTGGGCCATACAGATTTATGCTAAAAGGATGCTGGCTGTAATTAATGATGGTAAAGCGAACATTTGGTGATTTACCATCCTCGGCCAGGGCGTTGCTGCCAGGTAAAGCCAACAAAACGATCAGCACAGCCAATATGGCAAACAAAACCGATACCCGAACTGAAGTAAGCTTTTTCATGGTCATTTCTCCTCATCAATACATTCCACATCACAGTCGATCAAGATCTATGATTGCAATAAATGTGCCACCAAACGCTAAATCCTATTATACCCACTTTTGCAAAACATTCAATCTGTTCAATTTAGATTGATAATAGGGGAAACGCATCATTGCGTTTTATTCCCACCTGAGGGTGAGAATTAGGGGTGTTTGTGGAGCCTGTGCTCCACAAACACCCCTAAACTTATCCTTATGAAGGAATACGCCTTCAAAAATGGTTCTCATGCGGTTGCCCCGTTTAGATTGATAAATTGTCAAATTAGGCGCTTGGACCGACTGCGATAAATTGGCTGCGTTGTGGTTAAGGCTTGATGGTGGGGTCGAATAATTTTTGGTATTCTTCGACCGCAAAGCGGTCCGTCATCCCAGCAATATGATCGCAGATGGTGCGCTCCAAACCGCGTTCGTCGATTCTGGATTGAACGTGTTTGGGGAGTACAGCCGGCTCTTTCAGATAAGCCTGGAAGATATCGCTCAAAAGACGTTCAGCTTTGACTTGCATACGCACCACGCGGGGGTGCCGATATAAATTCGTATATAGAAAATCTTTTAGCTCCCGGTTCCGCCGATGCAGATCCTCGCCAAACCCAATCACGTTATAGCTCAGGCGCTGCAATTCGTCGGCCGACTTAACGGATGCATCTCGCAGACGATCCGAGGTCGCTTCAGCCATATCGGTTACCAAAATACCGATCAAACGCCGGATCAACTGATGACGCGTAAGTTCATCAAGCCTATCTCCCTGCCAGCCAATGCTTTCGACTAATATCTCCCACAGCGAAATGCCCTCCAACATATTCGGCGTAATCATCCCTGAACGCAAGCCATCATCCAGATCATGTGCTGTGTACGCAATCTCATCGGCGACATTGGCGATTTGGGCTTCCAGATGGCCGCGAACTTCGGGATCATATTCAGAGGCATCCGAGACATCATATTCTGTTTCGTGTTTGACGATGCCTTCGCGCACTTCCCAGGTGAGGTTTAAGCCTGGAAAATCAGGATAGCGTTGTTCCAATTTCGTCACAATCCGCAAAGATTGTTTGTTATGGTCGAAACCTCCCCATTCTTTCATCAAACGATTGAGGATCACTTCGCCGGAATGACCAAAAGGTGAATGCCCCAAATCATGAGCCAGGCAAATCGCTTCAATCAGGTCTTCATTGGCACCCAGGGCGCGGGCCAGTGTGCGACCAATTTGGGCGACTTCCAAAGTGTGTGTCAGACGGGTGCGGTAGTAATCCCCTTCGTAATTGATAAAAACCTGCGTTTTGTATTCCAGCCGGCGAAAGGCAGT
>JBNKDB010000313.1:0-3673 GCA_050288045.1 Anaerolineales bacterium
CGAACTGTGGAAAGCAAACGATTCGCCGCCCTCACCTGAGGACGATACGATTTAGAAAACAATAATAATCAGTAATTTAGGAGATTGAAAAATGAACGTAAATACTTTAATGACTGTTAGATCGACAGGCCAATATGGTACCCCAGATAACACACGCGTCAGCGGCATTGCGGTGTCCCTCTTCCTGATCATCCTGCTGGTCGTTTCGTTGGCCGTTCCGCTGATGCTTGTCAATCGCGTCGGCTGGCTGGCAATCACTCTCATTTCCACCGGTTTGACCTTGATCGGTTTTTACATCCTGTTTGCACTCAAGGTTGCCAAGCAGTGGGAGAAAGCTGTCGTGCTGCGCTTCGGCAAGTACCGCGGTTTGTACGGCCCCGGCCTGTTCTGGATCGTGCCGATCGTCGACAGCACCGCACTATGGATCGACCATCGTGTGATGGTTTCTCCCTTCAGCGCTGAGAAGACACTGACTAAAGATACTGTTCCGGTCGATGTAGACGCCGTGCTTTTCTGGCTGGTATGGGATGCTGAGAAGGCCGCCCTGGAAGTCGAAGACTACCGCGCCGCCATCACCTGGGCTGCCCAGACTGCCTTGCGTGAAGTGATCGGCAGTTTGAACCTGGCCGATATCCTAATCGGGCGCGCCAAGATGGATGCTGAGTTGCAGCGCATCATCGACGAACGCACCACCCCGTGGGGCATCACCGTGCAGTCGGTCGAGATCCGCGACATCGTCATCCCGCAGGAACTGGAAGACGCCATGTCCCGCCAGGCGCAAGCCGAACGTGAACGCCAGGCGCGCGTCATCCTGGGCGAGTCCGAGAAGCAGATTGCGGCCTCCTTTGCCGAGGCTTCCGAAGCCTACATTGATAACCCCACCGCCCTGCATTTGCGGGCCATGAATATGCTCTTCGAGGGTCTCAAAGAAAAGGGTGCCCTGATGATCGTCCCCAGCAGTGCAGTAGACACCATGAACCTGGGTGGCCTGAGCGGACTGGCGGCGATGGGCCGCGAAACCGGCAACTTGAAATAGCATATAGCGTATGGAGCCATCCCGGCTGAATGCCGGGATGGCTCAACGGAGACAGACAATGAGCGCTGCTCATGCGGCTGTACACGCAGCCGAGGAAAAACGAAAACGAGACCATCAAGAGGAAGAGGAAATGACCAGATACAATCGCTCCGAACTGGAGCAGGATTGGGAATTCAAGATCGTGCGTTCGGCCACCGGGGCGTTTAAAAAGCCGGAAGTGCTGCAAGCCGTGATCCAACAAGAAGCCATGGCTGGTTGGCGGATGGTCGAGAAATTCGACGACAGCCGCGTGCGCTTCAAGCGCCCCGCTGCGGCTGCCCGAGATGATATCAATTTACCAACCGGCATCGATCCCTACCGTACGAGCTACGGCATCTCCGAGGGCGCGCTGGGTGCGACCATCGGGCTTTCAATTCTGGGCGTTGTCGCCGTCATCGTTACGATCATTTTGTTAGCAGAGAATGGTGTGATCTTTTAGGACAGAAGTTGTAAGTGAGGAATATTGGAATGGCAAATCGAACCGACCAATTGTTGGCTCAAGAATTCAAATGCCCGGTGTGTGACCATCAGGGCGCGCATGTCCAGCGCCTGGCAATGTCCGGTACCGGCATCTCGCGTTTGCTGGAGATCCAGCCGTATAAATACGCCTTTGTGTCCTGTCGCAATTGCGGCTACACTCAGGTCTTCAACCTGAAAGTGCTGGAAGGCAAAGATAACCTGGGGACCTTCCTGGAAATATTGTTCATGGATTGACGGATTATCTTGGAGATCAGAATAGAGAAATGGATACGCAGATCTTTACGTTTATTTATCAATTTCTGGGCAAAATTCACCGCAGTTTCAAGGTTTCAAAACGCACGCACAACAACGCAGAAGCCGGGTCCTGTCTTCCCGATGAAAAACATATCGCGGAGACGATCGCTAAAGTGCAGAATGTGCGCCGCCTGTTAGAAGAAAGAGGATCGTGATGCACGGTATTCATGGTGCGGTTACTGCCGCAACGGCGGCCGCTCACCGCCGCCGTCAGCGCATGTTAGAAGAACAAGAGGAAATCGAAATGACGAAGTATTCACCCGACGAACTGGATGGGAATTGGGAGTTCAAGATCGTGCGCTCGGCCAGCGCTGCTTTCCGGCGGCCGGATGTGATGCAGCAGGTCTTGGCCGAAGAAGCGGTGGCCGGTTGGGAACTGCTCGAGAAATTGGACGACAGCCGCCTGCGCCTGAAGCGGCCGCGCGATGCCCGCAAACGTGACGACCGGCTGCCGCCTAGCGTCGACCCCTACCGCACGTATTACGGCACAGCCGGTGAAAACCGTGTGCGTGTGATCATCTTGCTGTTGGTAAGCCTGCTGGTGCTGGGAATTGGCGCGGCCACGGCCTACTTTGCCCTGGCAGAGGGCGTGAACCCGGAGACCGAAGGCAGCATATTGACCTCAATTAGTGTGATTTTCACTATGGTGATCTTGATAGTGATCGCCGTTACCGTCAAGATGCGCACGGTTGGGGCCGGGATGTATTCAGCCCGGCGCTCGCCCGCAATGATCGCCGCGATCATCTTGGGGTCTGTCCTGGTGGCTGCGGGAATGATGGCGTATTTTCTGTTCGGCGGGTAGGCCTGGGCCGCCCAAGTTATCAAGCCAGGCCCTATGTTTCCCGTGAAACATAGGGCCTTTGTTTTTGCAGTAGTGGCTCCGTGCAAAACATCCGTTAGCTTTGTTGGAAAATGGTAAACTAAACCTTGTTTTGATTATCAATATAATGTTTCACGTGAAACATTGTTGAGGATTTTATGAAAACTTTACGCTATGTCACTGTGATTGCTTTGCTTTTAGGCGCAATTGCGGGGGTAATTTACCTGCTGAATGTGCCTGAAGCGATCTTTCCCTTCTTGAACCCCTTCCTGATGTTGGCTATGCCGGTTGCCCTGGGAATATACCTGGCGCGGCGTTTCAAGGTCGAGTGGCACCTGTTCTTTGTTGGGATGCTCACTTTCGTCGGCTCCCAGGTGCTGCACATCCCCTTCAATCTCTTTGTTATCAAGCCGGTTGAAGTAAATTCTGGCTGGGAGTTCGCAGCGGGGAGTTGGCAGTTAGCGCTGATCGCCCTGGTGTATGGGCTTTCGGCCGGTCTTTTCGAAGAAACCGCGCGCTACATCGTCTACCGGCGTTGGCTGCCGCAGGCGCGGCGCTGGCGCGATGGCATGATGTTCGGGGCCGGGCACGGTGGTGTGGAGGCAATGATTACCGGCGTTTTGGTGTTCATCTCGTTTATTGGCTTCCTGGCGGCTCGTAACGCCGACCCTGCCCTGATGACACCCGAACAGATCGCTGCTGTGCAGCAATATTGGGATCTCTCCTGGTATGACTACCTGCTTGGCGCCCTGGAGCGCTTTAGTGCCATTTGCTTTCATCTGAGTGCTGCCTTGTTGGTCTTGCAGGCTGTGGTGCGCAATAATATCGGGTGGTACGTGGCTGCCCTGCTGTGGCACACTGCCCTGGATTTTGTGGCGGTTTTCGCTTCCAAGACCTGGGGGGCTTATGTTACCGAGGCGATGTTGCTGGGGTTGGCCCTGGTCAGTATCGGCATCGTCTTCGCACTGCGCAAGACCGATGAATTGCCGGGCGCGGCTGAGCCG
>JBNKDB010000314.1:0-2666 GCA_050288045.1 Anaerolineales bacterium
CCAGTTGCGGTCGGGAGCCAGCACGGTGACCTCACCTAAGGCGCGCATAGCCTGGGCCAACGCCAGCAGGCCGGGGTGGTTGATACCGTCGTCATTCGTTACCAGAATATGCATGAAAAATCCTTCGAAGGTATTTGAGTACAGAGAGAGTATTATATCAGGGTGGGGTGACTGAATGCCCGCTGAGTGCTTGGTGAAAATTTGAACATTTTAGCAACCAAGAGAGTATTAAGGATGATTATCTGCTCGTTTTCCAATGACACGGCGTTGCCGGCGAACGACTCAGGTTAGTGTTTCTCCCCTTCTCTCAATTAGGCAGCCATTTCGGCTGCCTAAAAAATTGATAAAATAAGATAAAAACGATAAAATACAGCATATATTGCTTGTGGAGGAAGTTGAGATGAATTTCTGGATGTCGGCATTAAGGTTGATCCATATCTTTGGGGGCATTTTGTGGGCCGGTTCGGGGCTGTTTATGGTTGGGTTCGTCGTGCCGGCCAGCCAGTTGGCTGGGCAAGAAGGCCAGAAGTTTATGCAGACGCTGATGGGACGCACTAAATATTCTGCTATGATGGGCAGTTCTGCGCTGTTGACCTTGTTGTCTGGTTTGGTGATGTACTATATTTTGTTTGGTTTCCTGGCGCCGTTGAATACTGGTCCCGGCTTGGCACTGACGGTAGGTGGGGTAGCCGGAATCATTGCATGGGTGATTGGGGTGGCTATTCACGGTCGCAACGGCAGCCGCTTGCAGGCGATTGGCGCCGCGGTGGCTGCTGCTGGTGGGCCGCCTTCTGTCGAGCAGATCGCCGAGATCGAAAAGATTCGAGAGCAGAACGCCAAAGCGAATGTGATCTCGGTTTTTCTTTTTGTAATTGCAATTGCGGGGATGACGCTAAGCGAATATTTTTCGCTATAAGATTAATCTTCCTGAGCGAGATACTCGCCGCGCAGCAAGCCGTATAGGTATGAGCCTTCGTAGCTGCCATCTGGGGCTGTGTGGTTTTCACGGATGTGCCCTTCGCGCGTGAAGCCGCAGCGTTCGGCCACGCGGGCGCTGCGTAAGTTGGTATCCGCACAGCCCAGACGGACACGATGGGCGCCCAAATCTTTAAATAGGAAATCCAGGATAGTGCGCAGGGCCTCGCTCACATAACCTTGCCCCTCGTGCTGGCAGTCGGCAAAATAACCAACCGAAAATTCGGGTAGCTCCCAACTCACCGGCCCGACGTAGATCTGGGCGACGAACTCGCCGCTGGCCTTCTCGAAAGCGCCTATGAAAAAATGTTGGCGGGCCAGCCAGTCGGCCTGGAGTTCGCGCACCAGGATTTCGCCTTCTTCGGCATTCTGGATGGTCAGGATCACGTTGCCAGATTCATAGCGTGCCAGGTGCTGGCGATTGCGTTCGGCAACGGCGAAATACATTTCCCCATCTCCAGGCTGGTAGCTGCGGATGATCAATCGTTCACTCTCGAAATTTGTGGGGATGTCGTAAAGCATTTTGTTCAAAATAATGGCTCCAACATACGCGAAAAAAGAGCCGCGGTCGTTGCGGCTCTCTCTAAACCTTCACCTGAAAACGCATCGCCTCCTCACCGCGTGCGTGATTGCGTTTTGCTCAGGCGACGGGTTGTTCGGCTTCGGGGTTATCCTTCAACCAGACCTGGTAGGCTTTCCAACCAGGACACCAGCCGGTGTGCCATTTCCACAGCCGGGCCATGAAGGATTTGGGGTTGGCTTCCGCTTTCTTGCGCATCGGGCAGTCGCCGCATTTGGGTGTATTCGCATCCATCTTACTTCCTCACTTATGCTGATATACAGATAAGGTTGCAAACTGGTTTTATTGTACTGTATTTTACCCGGATTGCAACTGATTTCACAAAGCTGGTGTCTGTAGAAGTAGATGTTGAGCGAGATGAAATATTAATCGGCTATAATTGCCCAATCTTTACGCTTCATGGATGTTCACATGTATAAAACTGCTGATTTCATCATGGCCCAATTCCCCGGGCTGCGCCGTTTCCTCAATCGCATTTTTTACCAATACCTTGCCAGTCTGGATGCTACTGGCAAGGTGAAGCTGATGAACTACGGTTATGCTTCATCTGATGGCGAAATTCCCTTGCAAGCACAAGACGAGCCTGACCGCTATTCCTTGCACCTCTACCACCGTGTGGCCAGCGCCATCGACCTGGGCGGCCGGGATGTATTGGAGGTGGGATCGGGGCGCGGCGGGGGCGCAGCTTACATCATGCGCTACTTGAAACCGCGCTCGATGACGGGCATGGATTATTCCAGCAAGGCAGTGGCTTTCTGCCAGCGGCACTATGCTGAGATTGATGGGTTGCAATTCCGGCATGGCGATGCTGAAGATATACCCTTTGAAGCAGGCCGCTTTGATGTGGTCGTTAACGTCGAGTCTTCGCATTGCTATGGCTCGATGGAAAAGTTCGTAAGTGAAGTGGGGCGCGTGCTGCGCCTCGGTGGGTACTTCCTGTGGACTGATCACCGTCCGCCGCAAGACCTGCCGGAGGTATACGCACTATTCGAAAGCTGCGGCTTCGAGATCCAGGAACGCCAATCGATCACCGAGAACGTGCTGGCTGCGCTCGATTACCAACGCGAACGCAACCGGGCCTTGATCGACGATAACGTCCCGGCCATCGGGC
>JBNKDB010000315.1:0-2350 GCA_050288045.1 Anaerolineales bacterium
CAACCAGGCCATGCAAACTGGTAAGCTGGTCACCGTGGACGATCTGTTCCCACTTTCGACACTAAAGGAAACGGCTGCCGCTAAACCCTAACATGACAAGTGAATTTTGTTCGAATGGGAGAAGATCATGAAGTATCATGCTGGAGTGACTGCTAATCAGGGACTGAACACTTTACCGTATAACCCGTGTAATGTGCTCGATTTCGATTTACTCAAACTGGGGACCGGTGAAGAATATGCGGCCAACTCCGGTGACCGGGAAATCCTGGCCGGAGAACAACGCGTCCAGGCGACGGTCGAAGATCCTAACGTGGGTTGGGTCGGGCGCACGGTAGCGATGTTGAAGGAACTGGGGCATTAATCGCTCAAAACGCGTAATTTGCTAGCGAAAACGAAGGGCGGCCGTCATTGCGACGGCCGCCCGTATTTTTTATCTATGTTGCGCTTATTTTATTTCACAATGACCAGTGTGCCGCGGCCTTTCTTTTCCCAATCGGTCGGTTCGCTGACCGGCGTCACCCAGCGGAACAGCCACTTGGCTTCTTCGGGGCGCATGTTCACACAGCCGTGGCTCATTTCGTTGCCGTAATTATCATGCCAGTACGTGCCGTGGAAAGCCACACCGGTCTCGTGGAAGAAGCTTACCCAAGGTACACCGGGGATTTCGTAGGCATCGGGGTCAGCCGTCATTTCGCCGTTGCCCATATGGCGGACGGGCATCTTGACCTGGACGTTGTAACGCCCTTTGGGGGTATGTGAGGGCGTGCCATCCGGGTTGCCTATACCGGGGATGCCGGTGGAGACCTTGGTACTGAGCACGACCTTGTCGCCTTCGTAGGCTACCAGGCTCTGGTCGGCGATGCTGACTTCGACGCGTTTCTCTTCCGGCGGTACGTCTTCGGCAATCGGGCTGAGTTCTTCCGGCTCGACCTTGCGCATATGGGCGGCGGGAACGTAGTAGTTGATCTTGAGTAGGTCGTCTTTGAGCTTGTACCAGGGTTTGCCGTTGGGGCCGGTTTCCAATCCCGTGACCCAATGCATGGATTGATAGTACAGGCGATAAAGCGGTTGCCAGCCTTGCCACTTATCGTTGAGCATGGATTGGGTGAGGGGGACGGTGATCTCGAATAGCTGGCCTTCTTCGGGGATCGACTGGATGATCGGGTTGAGGACTGTGTCGACCGGTTGCAGGTAGGCGGTGTGGGCATAGCCGCCCTCGACGCGATACCAGCGGGGGTTGAAGTCGGGGCCATCTTCTGATTCGAATTGCTCGTAGATGTACATCAAATGATCGCGGGTGCGAATCCCGGCTTCCTCACTCTCGTAGGAAGGTTCTTTATAAATCTTCATCTGCTTGACGGCCACACGGACCAAGCCAATGGCATCGGAACGCTTTTCGAAGGGCGCGAATAGTTCTGACTTAGTCTCCAAGCCGCGCATCGCCAGACTCCCCAGGGTGAGGGCAGATAGTTTCAGGAAATTTCGGCGGTTCAATTGGCGCATATTTTGAATTTGGATACCAATTATCTAATTTCTTCCATTGTAGCATAATTGTCGGATGACGATATGATAAGAAACATAAGAAAACATTAACCAAAAACGCGGTGGGTTTTAACCACCGCGTAATATATTTGCTGTAAAAATGCCTTACATTGCGGGTGCTTCAGCTACATTGGCCTTAGCATTCTTGTAAGCCTGACCAATCAGGTGGGCCAAAACGGCCTGGCCGAAGGCGGTACCGACAAAGGAACCGACTACGCACAGGATCGTACCCAGCGAACCCAGCAAGCTGACTGCTATACCACCGACCAGTGAAGCGAGGATGAAACCACCAATATTGGCGCGGAAGAGTTTGAAAGCATTCGAGGGGTTGATGGCCTGACCAATCGAGCCGGTTTCTGCCAGCGTACCAATCAACGCCGGGAACAAGAACCAGATCAAAAGCGAATAGACGAAAATCAACAGCCCGCCGCAAATATTCAAGATTATGCCGACGACAGCCAAGTCATCATTCTGAGCGGCAATGACCGAGCCGATGGCGGGGCAAGCAGCTAAGATGATAACCGGCAACGTCCAAACGAATGCGGCGACGATCATTTTAAGCCCGTCGATGAAATACTGGCCAATTTCCGACCAATCGGGCAGCAGTTCCTGGTCGCCCTGATTGTAGCGCCGGATGATCTCGAGAACCCAGCCGTTCACCGCGATCATACCGACCCCGGTTAGTACTAAAACGGCGCCAATGAGGATCTTCTTGATCCAGTCCTCATCTTCGGTGATATAAGAAAAAGATGCACCAAAATCCATGTTTTTACTCCTCCAAAAGAGTTGTAGAATTATGTAGATTAAA
>JBNKDB010000316.1:0-2693 GCA_050288045.1 Anaerolineales bacterium
GATCGAGACCCCTGCCGTCAATCGTCCCGAAGGTGGCAGCCACAGCGGCGTGTCCTTCAGGATCACACCGAATAAATACGAGAGCATCAAGCCTAACCAGAATACCGGCATTGATACGCCAATATTGGCCCCGATCATCGTGCTCACGTCGATGGGCGAATTTTGGTAATAAGCCGACACCAAACCAAGCGGAACGCCAAGCAGTGTAGCAAATATCATGGCATAGAAGCTCAACTCGACGGTAACGGGCAAACGTTCGACCATGAGTTCGGTCACCGGGCGACCAAATTTGATGGAATCGCCGAGGTCCCCCCTGGAAATATCGGTTAAATAGATGCGGAATTGTTCGGGGATGGAGTCGTTTAGCCCATGCCGTTCGTTGAAATCTTCGCAAATCTCGTCAGTGGCGTGCTCACCGAGAGCCGACCGGCAGGGGTCGCCGGGCAGCAGGCGGGCCAGCGCAAAAGTGAAAAACAAGATACCGAATAACACGGGAATCGACATGAGCAATCGTCGAAACAGATAACGTACCATAGGTTATAGTCCAATTAATAAAATGGCACTTCCTGGGAGGAGAAGGAATGCCAATGAAACAATCCCTAATATACCAAATATGGGGGGCATTCACGAACATTGCCCCCCACACTATCTATGTTACGCCTGAATCACGTCGGTGGTTCAGGTTATTGGCTGACAAAGCTTATTCGCCGTTGAGGAAGCCGTTGAACATCACCGGGAAGTAGGCAAAGCTACCATCACGGCCCACGTGCAGCGGATTAGCCAGATCCCACTGAACCGCGTAGGTCATCACCACGTCGTTGGCATCGAATGACGAGCCATCGTGGAACAAAACACCAGAACGCAGGTGGAAGGTCCATACCTTCAAGTCTTCGCTGGCTTCATAACTTTCGGCCAGAGCCGGTACGACCGCCGCGCCACCCACTTCGTAGGCCAACAGCGCTTCCTGGATTTGTTCGCAGGCACGCAGTGATTCGCCATCGCTCTCGTCGGCGCAGTACAGGCCAATCGGTTCGGCATTCTGCATCCAGACCAGTGTATCCTGCCCCGGAATCGACATGGCGGCGAAGTATTCGTTGCCCAGTGGGCTGGAGTGTGCGCCTTCCACGGAGGCTTTGAATGCCGTACCCGAACCCGCGTGCGAAATCGGGACCATCGGCACCAGGTCTTTGATGGCCTGGTTAGCCTGGACGTAGATCGGGTAACGCGCTGCCGGATCGGCGAGCATCCCGGCCTCGGCCAGCGGATCGGTGATTTCGGTAAACTTATCACCAAACTGGTCGGTCGCGTTTGCGCCAAAGTGGTAGTCGAGGAAGTTGGTCGCATCGGGGTAGTCGGCACCCCAGCCCAGCAGGTGCAAACCGTTCAGATCACCCCGGTCGCTGGCGTCAATGAACGCACCGGATTCCATCACCACGATATTGACTTTAATGTTCAGGTTTTCTTCGAGCTGCGCGGCGATGTCCTGCGCCACGACGCCCGGTTCCGCCAGATAGGAACGGACGACATCACGATAGTACAGATTGGTCTCAAAACCATCGGGGAAGCCAGCTTCGGCCAGGAGCGCTTTACCGGCTTCCGGATCGAGATCGTAACCGGTCACTTCCGGCGTGTAGCCGAAGATAGACGGGGGCATAAACTGCGAAGCAGCAATCGAACCGGCGGGCAGGAAGTTATCCACGATCCGCTGGCGGTCGATGCCCATCGCAATTGCCTGACGCACGCGCACATCGTCAAATGGCGGGTACCAGTTGTTCATACCCACGTAGAAAATGTTGGTGCCGGGACGATCATAGAGTACCAGATTGGGGTCTTCGCGGATCGTCGCGAAATCGTCAGAACCAGGGTTATCCATACCATCAATGGTACCGGCTTGCAGTTCGACCAGGCGAGCCGCCGCTTCCGCGTTCCAACGGAAAACCACGGTTTCCGTCGGAGCCGGACCGCCCCAGTAGTCGTCGAAACGTTTGAGCGTCAGGCTATCACCACGCACCCATTCGTCCATCATGTACGGGCCGGTGCCAATCGGTTTATCAACCAGATCGCCGCCGCCACCCGTAGCTTCCAGGTAGTCGCTGCTCTGGATACCAAACGCCGAGAAGGCCACCTTGGAGGGGAAGGCCGGGTCCGGGATGCACAGGTTGAATCTGACAGTCAGTTCATCAAGCGCTTCAATGGAAAGAATACCACCACCATAGTCACAGCTTTCGGCTGCGTATACCATGGGTTCGAAGTCTTGCGCTTCACTGACCTGGCTTGGCGCACCCACCAGGGCGACCGTCAGTGTCGCGATCAGCACAAAAACGGGGACAACTAACTTAAACAACTTTGACATGCTCATCTCTCCTTCGCGAGATAGTTGGGAGGATAGATAGTAAAATATAAGTTTATAGCCGGGTTGTTGTTTGCTCTTGTGAGGAACTTCAACCCGATTACCACTCATCAAGAAATTGGGGGGGATGGTCATTTTATACAATTAGTCAGAGCCGAATTCTTGTAAATAATTAGCCGGACAGGATTAAAAGTATAACCTTAAATGATTTTACGCAAGTTTTCGATTACCTTGCAGCCTAATCACACTGTTTTTTGGATAAATTACACACGATTCTTTTAACTGTTTGGGCATTATTAGACCCATTAACCGCCGCCTGAATATAACCAAGCCTAGTTCAGAA
>JBNKDB010000317.1:0-3046 GCA_050288045.1 Anaerolineales bacterium
GCCAGTTGGCCGATGGCGGGACCGCGCCATTCTGCTTCGACGACCGTGTATGGTCGCCCGGAGAGGTCGACGGCGATGAAGCCCAGGCTTTCATCCATGGGGACGAAGCACGAACCCATGCGAGTGATACCTTTGCGGTCGGTCAGGGCCTGGTCGAAAGCCTGACCGAGTACGATAGCGCAGTCTTCGACGGTGTGATGACTATCAATGTGCAAGTCGCCTGTGGCGCTCAGTTCCAGGTCGAAGAGACCGTGCACAGCGACGTGGGTGAGCATGTGGTCGAGGAAGCCAACGCCGGTATCGATGATGTGCTGGCCGCTGCCATCCAGGTTGAGAGATAGGCTGATATCGGTTTCGTTAGTCTTACGATGGATTTGTGCCGTGCGCATAACTTACTCCATTCGTTCGAGCGCGGCGAGCAGTTTATCGATTTGCTCGGGCTTGCCAACGCTAATGCGGATATGATCGGATAATCCCGGCTTGTTGAAATAGCGGATCAAGATACCGTCCTGAGCGAGATCGGCCTTCACCTGAGCGGCGGATTTCCCCGACACTTTGCAGAGGATAAAATTTGTCTGGGAGGGATAGGGTTCCAGCCAGTCTATTAGAGATAGGGCCTGGAACAGACGTTGGCGTTCAATGATGATCTTTGTTTTACGTTCTTCTAGCTTTTCGGCGTTATCGATCGAAACCGAAGCGGCGGTGGCAGCAGGTACAGAAACATTATAAGGCTGCTTGATCTTCCAGAGATGCGGCATCAGAGCAGCGGGAAATATGCCGTATCCGACGCGCAGTCCAGCCAACCCGGCCCATTTGCTGAAGGTGCGCAATACGATCAAGTTGTTGCGCTGGGTGACTTCCTGGATCATACTTGAGCCCTTTGGGGCAAACTCGATGTAAGCTTCGTCAAGTACGACCATTACGGGCAGATCAAGAAGTTGTTGAATTTGCGCTTTTGTCGTCAGGCTGCCATCCGGGTTGTTGGGATTGGCGAGGAAGAGCAGTTTCGGTTTGCGAAGGTTAACCTGTTCCTGGATAGCGGCAATGTTGAGCGAGAAATCGGCGTTCCGTGGGACGCTGACTACATGGGCACGGTTGAGATTGCCATCGAAGGCATACATGCCGAAGGTGGGTGGACAATTGATGACGCTGTCGCCCGGTTCCAAGCAGAGGCGCATAATCAGGTCGATCAGTTCGTCGGCTCCGGCGCTGGCAAGAAAGTTTTCGATGGGAACGTTATGGTAAGTTGACAGTGCTTCCCGTAGGTGGCGCGCTTCCGGATCGGGGTAGACGTGAGGATATGGCAGTGTAGCCAATGCCTGGGTGACCTCGGGCAATGTGCCATAGGGATTCTCGTTGGCGTCCAGCTTGACGATCTCGGCTTCGGTAAACCCTAATTGTTCCGAAAGCACCTCCAGCGGCAAGATCGGCTCGTAGGGCGGCATTTCCAGGATGTGAGCGGCGACCAATTCTTGCAGATCAAGCATCGGGCATCCTTTGGCGTTGACGAGCGGCGGCGGCATGGGCGGTGAGTTCTTCGGTATCGGCGATCTGTGCAGCGGTAACGCTGAGGTCACGGGCGGTGGCGGCATCGAGTGCAATAATGCTGGAGATCTTGACAAAATCCATTACATTGAGCGGGGAAGCAAAACGCGCTGTGCCACTGGTGGGCATGACGTGGCTAGGCCCGGCGACATAATCACCCAGCACCTCGAAGGAGTGTTCGCCCATAAAAAAGCCACCGGCGTTCCTGATCTTGTTGAGCAGGGCGCGCGGCTCATTTACGCAGAGGCAGAGGTGTTCGGCACCATAATCATCGGCCAGTTCGGCGGCAGTGTCGATGTCGGGGGTAATTACGATGCCCCCGAAGTTTTCCAGGGATTGTTCAATTACACTTGTGCGAGAGAGTGTTTCCATTTGTTTGCCGATCTCGACCTGCACGGATTCGGCCAATGCGCGGTCGGGTGTAAGCAGTATGGCGCTGGCCAAGGGGTCGTGTTCGGCCTGCGCCAGTAGGTCGGAGGCCACCCAGGCTGGGTTGGCGTTGGCATCGGCGATCACCATCGTCTCGGTTGGCCCGGCGAGGTTATCCAGGCCGACAATACCGTAGACTTGCTGCTTTGCCAGGGTGACGAACAAGTTGCCGGCGCCGACGATCTTATCGACCTTGGGGACGCTCTCTGTACCAAAGGTCATGGCACCAATCGCCTGCGCGCCGCCAAGTTGGTAGACCTGGTCGATGCCACAGAGGTAGGCACAGGCCTGAATGCTTTCGTGTGGATTGGGCGGGGTGCAGACGATGATTTCCTCAACTCCGGCGACTTGCGCGGGAATAACGGACATTAGGAGGGAAGAGGGTAGTGGGGCAGTGCCGCCAGGAACATATACACCAGCTTTCTCCACGGCGGTGACGCGCTGACCAAGGATACCGCCCAGCTTGTCCGTCTCCCAGTTAGGGAGGGGTTGATGTTCGTGAAATTCGCGGATGCGCTCGGCGGCGAGTTGCAGAGCATTTAGCAGGGAGGGATCTAGACCGTCGTAGGCGGCTTTGAGGTTTTCAGGGGGGATGCGAAAATCTTCCAAATTGACCTTGTCGATCAGGTTCGACCATTTCTTGAGAGCGGTATCGCCATCCTGGCTGATTGATTCCAGGATGATGCTGACAGCCCCGGCCGGGGTAACGCCTTCACCGAAAAGCGCTTCGACACTCTTGACTAGGCGCGGCGGATAAGTCTTGGTTTGTAAAGGAATGCGTTTCAGAATGGTCTTTTTAGCAGTGGGTACATCGTAGATCTTAAGCATTTATTCCTCCAATGCGGCGAGCATAGCTTTGAATTCTTGGGGCTCTTCTTCGAAGATATAGCGCACGGGGGCGACGATCAGACCGCTGCCGCCGATTTCACGTAACTCTGCAATGGCTTGCGCCATCTGGTCTTTACGGACAACGAGATGGACGGCGTACCAATTTTCCCGGTCGCGGGTGATTACGGGAGAAAGAGTTGGTCCCTGTAAGCCACCGATCACTTTTTTGGAGAAGAGCGCATCG
>JBNKDB010000318.1:0-2289 GCA_050288045.1 Anaerolineales bacterium
GAAGCGGACTTGATTGTTGTAGGTGGCTATCGCCATGGAGAACTCGCGGAATGGCTTACTGGCAGTACACTCGACCAGATACTCCGCAGCACCCCATTAACTTTGCTGGTTGCTTGAGATAAGCGAATTGCCGGACATGAAATCTCAGCAGCTCATCCATGCACATCCGCTCCAGGGAGTATCGTACAAGGAGGGTATTGGCCCGAAAAGCCATCCCTCCTTATCTTGTCCGCTGTGTTTTCAATTATTCGCATGAATGATGATAAGGAAGTAGGTGCAGACATTAGAATAAAACACTTCCAGATCGTGTTTTGTTGTTCTGTATAGGGATGGGCAATGATCGTTTCCGGCGGATTCCAGATCAGACCAGGGACGAAGACCGCCACAATCACAACAACGAAAAAGACGATCAGGCTTCCAAATCGAAATCATTCCGTGCCAGTTCTCGAATAACCGGGTTAGAATCATACCGGCATTCGTCCTGAATGGTTTGGGACAATGTACCAAGCGATTTCAGCATGAGTAAAATCTGTTCCCGGCAAAAAGAACACGGCCCATATTCATAAATGTTGAGCAAGGTCGGTGCGGCTGCCGGATCAGGGTGCTGCTCAAAAACATACTTCACACTGATGGTGAGGCTATGATAGGTCTCGTCGTCCAGGGCCTCGGCGCTTAATCTCTCGATCAGCGTCCAGTCGCCAGGGGCAAAATTCTGAGCAAGCAGACGCACCGCATGACCTGAAAATCGCCTTTCCCGAATGAGACGTAATCCGAAGTCACGCACGGCTGGATGCTGCATATCACCAAGAACAGACAGTGTAATCGCTGGAATAGAAAGAAACGGATGCTGCACATCCATCAATCGAAAAAGCCGCTGAGGATCAAGCGGAAAGGGTCTTTTCCGAAATATCCACAGATAGCGAAATATTTGCTGGGGGTCATCTTGTTGACACAGATCTTCGGCAGCCTGAAGAAAATCCTGCTGGTCAGCAGTTTGTCCCCAATTCATCAAAAAACTGAAGCTTTTTCCACTTTCTATCCGACGTTTGATCTCTGTGTAGGATAATCCTTTGACTGCCGCCCGATGTCGGGAAGCCGATCGGCGTGTTATTTTATGGCTTTCGACTAAGTGGAGATAATAATCCACATTGGGATTGGTTGCCCGTAGAGTTGCCAGGGCAGCTTGCGCTTCCGATTCACCAATAGCCTCTTCAAGATCAAAGACCAGGAAACCGTGTGCGTAAGGCTCTGCCTCCTTCCGCTTGATCGCGGCGATTTTATCGACAACAAAAATAAAGCCCGCCACCCCATCAACCTCAATGATGGCACCTGCGCCGAGGGTATCTTCATCCTCCAGATTCTTCAGGAACACATCATAAAGGATTTGTCGTGCCTCACCATCCCCCCGTTGGGCCAGGTAACGGGTAAGTGCAACAAGATGGCCCGCGTCTCGTCCATCGGTCTGACCATCCATATGTGCAGTCGCCTGCCGGATACGGTCATGATAGAAATCCGGTGTCGGCGTGAGGTCGATAATCTCCATCAGGTAATCAGTTTTGTAGTCTTCCACCTGGGGATCAAAGGTGATGTTATGCAAACAGGCGTTGAGAATGACATCCCGATAGGGCGCAGTATTGTGCTGACGCAGGTGCAAAATCACGCGCCCCAGTCCGATTCTTAAGAGGCGTTCAAAATTCTTTATTTCCAGTGTTGACTTCTTTCTACAATCGCGGATCGACGGGTTCGCTTTCGAGCGCCAGCACACCAAAGACACATTCATGCACACGGCGCAGTGGCTCCCGCCGGATAAAGCGTTCCATTCCCTCAATACCGAGTGCGAACTCGCGGATTGCCATTGATCGTTTGAGATTCAGACCGCGCTTGCGCAGGATGTCCAGATGATCGGTGTATTCCGGCCCATAGATAATCCGCAGATACTCTGTCCCGCGCACTTTGACCGCTGGCTGTAATAGCCCGCGCCGACCCCGTGCGATGAAATCCAGCGGCTTGACGACCATGCCTTCCCCGCCGCGCTGGGTCATCGTTGTCCACCAGGCGATTCCTGAGTCCTGGCTGGTGCCGTCGGTCAGGTCGATGAGACGATGCTCGGTCTGCATCAACAAAGTATCGCTGGTCAGTTTCGACAGGGTCTCCATATGCCACGGATGCGGTTTATCAACATGTACTGCGCCCTCGGTCGCCAGCAGATGAAAGGGAGCCAGCTTCAGATCATCCAATGACTGCACCGGCCAGCAGTAATTGTGATAGGCTTCCACATATTGCGTGACC
>JBNKDB010000319.1:0-5117 GCA_050288045.1 Anaerolineales bacterium
CATGGCAACGCCAGTAAAAACGACACCACTGACGCTTTGTACTTCCGGCATGGCCTCGATTTTATCGAGATCTTGTTCGTCCATCACACTCTGGCTGGTATCGGAAACGTCAGCCTGGCGCAGCATGATCTCGGAACCGGAACCCACTGCCATCTCAGACATACTGTCCGCGGCTCCGCCAACGATGGCTTCCAGCGCCATGATCGCCCCAACGGTGATCGCAATTGCCGTCATCGTGAGTAGGGTGCGGGTGGTGCGCTGCCACAAGCTTTGTACGGCCATGCCGCCAAAGGGGAGGCGTTTTTGTTTGTGGCCGGTGCTGCCGCCTTCGTAGCGTAAGGCTTCGATCGGTTCGAGTTGAGCGGCACGCCGAGCCGGGAAAATCCCGCCGACAAAACCGAGGATGACGACCACACTGAAAGCTTGGATCAGTAAATCAGCGCCAATCGAATTGACGTTGGCGCCAAAGGCACTCAGAACGTCGGCAGTCGCTTTTAGAGCCAGCCAACCGAGGCCAACACCCAATACACCGCCCAGTATACTGACGACGATCGATTCGCCCAGGATCATTAGCAGCACGCGCCAGCTTTGCCAGCCGACGGCGCGCAGTACGCCGATTTCGCGCGTGCGTTCGAAGACAGACATCAACTGTGCGTTGGCCATACCGACGCCGCCGATGATGATCGCCAATCCGGCGATACCCCAAACGTAGCCGTTCATCATATCGCCCATGATCTGCTTGTCGGCAAATTCCGTGGTGGAACTGAGTGATAAGTCCGGCCATAGCCTTTCGGCGCGCCGCTCGACGCGCTCACGAAGGCTGGGGTCTTTTAGCTGCACGTAGAACAAACTGACCTGGCGTTGACGGCCCATTAGTTCCTTGGCGTCTTGCAGGTCGAGCACGGCGCCGCCGTCTTCAAAGGCCGAGCCGGTCTCGTAAATACCGACGACCCTGAATACCGTAGAGGATAAACGGATCGAGTCACCGACACCTTTGTGCAGCGCTTCGGCGGCCGAGGTGCCGATCAGGATCGGTTTGCCGCGCGCGCTTTGGGCCTCATGGCTGTTGAGGGCTACACCTTCTACGACCTGGAAGCGGTCCAGGACAAAGCCATCTTTAGGATAGCCGTAGATGAAGAAATAAGGCGAGTTATCGGCGGTGACGATGCCCTGCACCATGCCGCTGACGGCTTTTACTTCCGACATCGCCATCAGTTGGTCGCCGATGTCTTCATCCACCGAACTCATCGAAATATCCAGCGAGTTCGGTTGGCTGAGCACAAGGTCGGCTTTGCTGCCAGTGAGGATATTGTCGTAGCCGCTTTGTAAACCATCGGCCAAAGCACCGAGGATGATGATGGCGGCTACGCCAATGCTGATTCCAAGAACCGTCAGCAGGGTGCGACCCCGACGACGAATCAAATTTTTTAATATCATGATTTGTTTCTTTGTTGTTGTTCCCAGCGGTTGACCATTGCGGGGAATTCTTGCTCCAAAAAGTTGACGAGATCGAGCATCTCTTGCAACCGGCGTCTGGATTGCTCCGGCCGGTTTTCCATAATTTGCAGGCCGTGTGTGGCCAGGTCTTTCATGTGGGTCACTTCAGCGAGACTGGCTCGCATGATGTCGATCCAAAGCCCGTCGGGAATGGCGAAATAGGTCTTGCGATCTCCGGGTAGGCTGACGCGCTTGATCATGCCAGAGTGCAGCAGCATGCGCGTGTTGGTGCTGATCGACCCTTTGCTGGCCTGCAATACATCTACCAGGTCTTGTTGGGATTGATGGGGGGGTTCAGCGATCAGCAACCATCCCAGAATGCGGCCCGCCATACGGGTCATGCCCTGGTTTTCCAGAAACATGCCGACTTCTTCGATGTATTTTCGCTGGCTTTCGTTCATTTTTCTTCGCTTTCTTAGATTTACCAAATGCCAGCGAGTATATCGCGTTCATTAAGTTCAGTCAATATTGAACAAACTGACTCTTTTGTAAACTATCAATTGGAATCAGTGATTGATTCCTGTTGATAGTAATTTTTAGGGTCGCAGCATGCTGCGACCCTACGCTAATTAGAGCCTTATGTAAAGGTTCGGGAGTAATTATTCAAACTGATAATTACAAGACTTGTATTCGATTATTCCCGGCTTGCTCCAAATCTGGGCAGGTAGCGGCCGGTGCGCTGCATGTAGCGGCGGTATTCGCCCCCGAATTTTTCGACCAGCTTGGCTTCCTCGAGCGGCGTGCGTAACAGGATGGCATTGATCGTGACTAGCCCGGTCAAGATCAGGAACCAGTTATCGAGCGTGACGGCACAAGCAAAGATCGCCAGAAAGCCGAAAGTATACAGCGGGTGCCGAATCCAGCGGTAAGGCCCCTGGGTGACCAACTGGTGCTCCTGGCGGGTGACCACGGTGGGGGTGACGTTGTTTCCCAGGCTGCTAAAGAGCCAGTAGATCATAGGCAATACTGCGATGGCTACCCCGGCGCTCGTCCAGCGTACCCAGGCAGGTAAGGATAGACGCGCCCACTGCATGGCGGGTGGATAAATTAACGCTAAAAGCATGCTGCCATACATTACCAAACCACCAATCGAGCGGAAATAGTAGATGAATTTGCCTTCTTCTTCAGGGGAGATGGTATCTGCGCTCTGGTTGGCCCGGCTGCGGAAATAACCGGAAATGCTGAATGCAACCAATAGGATGGCTACGACGACGATCCGAAAGATATTATCTTGTTCCATTTTGACACCTCTAAAGTTGTTATTGCGAAATATATAATTAGGTTAACCTAAATTATATGGAAAATTCATGAATTGTCAAGTGGTAAATCTTTATGGGATAAGCGTGATTGAGAAATTGATTCTATGGATGGGAATAAAAAAAGAGGCGGCTTTGAAAACCGCCTCTCACGGATTACGTTGGAAGAAAATGTTACTGCTTGGCAGCTACGAAAATGTTTTCAGTGATGCCAGGGCCGAGTACGACGATTTTATCCTGGTCGTGGATCTTGATGGAGAGGTTCTGGTCGAATTCGGAATAATCGGTTACTGTAAAATATGTTTTGGGGTATAAGCCAAGCTTGCCCAGGTAGCGCAAAAGGCTGGCGTCGGTGTCGTTGACGCGCGTAATTACGGCTGCCTGGCCGGGATGCAAACTGCTCATCCTGATGCGAGAAACCTTGGGCACCGAAAGATCGCTGGCGGGAATGGGGTCGCCGTGTGGGTCGAGATCAGGGTTCCCAAGCACGGCAGCAATGCGTTCTTCGAATTTCTCCGAGATGACGTGCTCCAGACGTTCGGCTTCTTCGTCGACTTCGTCCCAGGGGTAGCCCAAAATGTCATGCAGAAACAATTCGAGTAGGCGGTGGTGGCGCAAGGTTTCCAGGGCGATCTTCTGGCCTTGGGGCGTCAAGGTTACGCCGCGGTGCTTCTGGTATTCGACCAGGGGTGGGGATTGGTTGGATAGTTTCTGGATCATGCCGGTGATCGATGCCGGGGTGATATCCAGGTATTCCGCCAGTTGGGTGGTGCTGGCGCGTTCTTCATAGAGCGTGATTTCGTAGATGGCTTTCAAATAGTCTTCGGTTGATTGACTGCGTCGTTTTTTCATTTAATTCCTAAACATGTTTTTAGATTTACCTAAAATATATGTTTAGATTCTACCCGCTTTGCCAAAATCTTGTCAAGCAAAAGCAACCATTGATTAGGATAAGTTAATAAAGAAATCGGATTCTTGGAAATAGAGGCTTGACACCAAAAAATTGGTTTGCTATAGTGCTCGTATGTCAACTACGATTGCCAAACTCACCCCGCAAGGCTTGGTTCCGGTTCCTTATACCGTGGAGAGTTTACGCGAAGCGATTGCAATGGAGCCAGACGGGATTTATGATGTGACGCGCATCTATACAGGGGGCGAAGCTTTGCTCCTCGACGCGCACTTCGACCGCATTGACCACTCGGCCAAATTGGAAAATATTCCGATGCAGGTCGACCGCCCCGCAACCCGGAGAGCAGTCAAGACGTTATTCGAGCGTTCCGGTTACGAGCAGGCGCGTCTGCGCTTTGCGGTCGGTTATGAATGCCCGGATGAGATCATCCTTTCGATGGAGTCATTTGCTGAGGAAGCCAAATACCTGGCGGGATTGCGCGCTGAAGGGGTAGCGGTTGGCACCCATACCATTGTGCGCAGCAACCCGCGCGCCAAGACCAATGCCTGGGTACGTCAGCGCCAGAAGACGCGTGCTGCACTGGGGATCGATGCGTACGAAGTGATAATCTGCAGCCAGGAAGGGAAATTGCTGGAAGGCTTTTCGAGTAATTTCTACGCTGTCCAGGAGGGTCGCTTGTATACATCTTTGGAGGGCGTGCTTCCGGGTATTATGCGAAAAATCGTACTCGAATTTGCTCCTGACGTGCTGCCGCTGGTGACGGAACCGGTCAATTGTGAGCGCATTGCCGATTTACAAGAGGCGTTCCTTACCAGCAGCACGCGCGGCATTATCCCTATTGTAAAGATCGATGATATTGTGATTGGGGATGGCAAACCGGGGCCATATACGCAGCGTCTGTTGGATGCTTTCGACCAATGGGTAGCTGCCCATCTTGAGCCAATCGCGTGAAGCGTAGATTGCTTTGTGGATTCGTTTTGTTTTGGCTGCTGGGCGCGGCCTGTAATTTTTCGGGGGACGAAACCGCATTACCGGTTACGGCGACCTGGACGGAGATTCCCACGGCAACGGTACTGCCATCGGCGACATCGACATTGGTGCCCACTTTTACCGAAACCGTAATCCCATCCCTAACCTTCACTCCTACGATCACACCGTTCCCACAGCCCGAGGGCTGCTTGCAGCCGCCGGATGATTATACGCGCGTCGAGGTGAATGGGCATACACTCAGTACTCGCACCTATTTTATGCTGCAGCATGCCGCGGAATTATATGAGGATGTGATCGACGTGACCGGGGTAGCGATCACGCAGGGTTCTTATGTGAACGCAGAACCGTTGAGCTTTGGCACGCATTCCGGCGGCGGGGCAGTCGACCTTTCCGTGATTGCGCGTGACCGCTGGGAAGTGTTGTACGACGAAATCTCACCACTGCTCGAAGCGTTGCGTGTGGCC
>JBNKDB010000320.1:0-3014 GCA_050288045.1 Anaerolineales bacterium
CTTGCCGCCGGGAAACCGCCTATCTTCATCGGCTTTGGCAGCATGCCGGTGCCTGACCCTACCAGGACCACGCAGATCATCTTGGATGCTTTACGGGAAACGGGGCAGCGCGCCGTGCTCTCGGCAGGTTGGGCGGGTTTAGGGAGGCAGCATCTACCGGAGCACGTTTTCTTGTTGGATTATGCGCCTTATCACTGGCTGTTTCCTAGATGCGGGGGGATCGTACATCATGGCGGTTCGGGCACAACGGGACTGGCGCTGCGCTCTGGGGTGCCTTCAGTCGTGATTCCGTTCACGGCCGACCAACCATTCTGGGGAGAACGCACGCGGGCATTAGGCGTTGGCCCGGCTCCAATCCTTTTCCACAACCTCAGCGCGCCAAAACTGGCTGCTGCTATCCAGGCCATGGTGACAGATGGTGAAATGCAACAGCATGCTGCTACATTGCGAAATGAATTATTGGGGGAAAAAGGTGTGCAAACTGCGGTGAAGCTCGTTCAATCTATGCTGGCGTAAGCTTCAATTCTCGAGATCGCCTTTATCATCTTTGATCTCGGCATAGCTGCAGTAGGCGTTGCCGGAGGCTTTGGCGGCGTACATGGCTTGGTCGGCGCGCTTGAAGAGTGTTTCGACATCCTGGCCGTCCTGGGGATACAGGCTGATACCGATACTGGCATTGATCGTCACCTGATGCTCTCCCAGATCGAAAGGTTGGGAAAAAACTTTAAGCATCTTTTTTGCCAGGATTGTGGAATCTCGGCGACCATTCACATTTTCAAAGATCAGGATGAATTCGTCCCCTCCCATGCGGGCCACAGTATCACTTTTGCGAATATGCTTCTGGATCCTTTCGGCCATGGACTGCAATAAGAGATCACCGGTGGCGTGCCCCAATGTGTCATTGATGTTTTTGAAATCATCGAGATCGATCATCAGCACGCCAATTTCCCATTGGTGTACATTATCGTTCTTATGTCTTAATGAACGATGCAGGGCGTGTTCCAGGCGGTCCCGGAGCAGCGTGCGGTTGGGCAAATTGGTCAATGGATCGTGGGTGGCCAGGTGGGCAAGCTGCTCTTCCATGCGCTTACGTTCGCTGATGTCGGTGTAGACCGCGACTCCACCTACAAATTCGTCACCCAAAATGATAGGTGATCCTGCCAGGATCAGGTTGAGAGACGTGCCATCTTTGTGATAGCGCACGATCTCGGTCGGCGGGATTTCAGTTCCCTGCATGACCACCTGGGTCATGGCAAGTGACTCCTCGATGATGTCTGGTGTGGTGATGAGGTTATCAATATTGAGTCCGATCACTTCGGCACGCGTATAGCCAAATAGCCGTTCGGCGCCTAAATTCCATTCCACAATGTGGTGTTGGTCATCCAGGGTAATGATGGCATCGGGAGCGGCACTCAACACGCCTTCAAGGTACTGTCGCCGCTTTTCGATTTCGCGTTTGCTGTGCTCGCGTTCGGTGATGTCTTCCCCGGAACTGAGCGTACCGATCACATGGCCGTCATCGTCGTAGAGGAGCATGTTGTGCCAGGCAATCAGTCTTTCTTCACCGCTCTTGGTCAGTACAAATCCTGTCCTGTAATCCATGGCAACGGATTCGCCAGCGATCAACTGGTAGAAATATGTTCTGACATCCTCCCGGATGCGTTCCGGCAAGAAGTTGTCAAACCAATTTTTCCCGACGATGTTGTCTTCATAGCAGCCTAAAGTTTCACAACTGCGTTTGTTGATCAGGGTGATATTCTGGTTGAGATCAAGCGCCAGGATGATCGCTCCGGCAATATCCAGGTATTGTTGGATTTTGTCTTTCTCCGCGAGGGTTGCTTTCTCGCTCTGGCGCATTCTGCGGACGGTGAGACCGGCCAGCAGTGCAGTGATATTCAATGTGATCAGCGCCGTTGCTAAATCGATGGGGGAAGGTGGAATGTTATAAGAGGTGACCAGGAAACCGTTGATCTCGGCCCAATAGGTGGCGATGAAAGTGAGTGAAGCAAGGATGGCAAAAAAGAATAAGGTGTTTCCACTCAGTACCAGACTGCTGATGATGATCGCTGCATAATATCCAGTCAGGGCTGTATCGCGTATCCCGTCGAAGAGCAGTACTGGGATAGTGAAAATCCCCCCCACTGTCAGGGATAATAATGTTCCAGCTAATTGGATATGTCCCGAGTTCAGGAGCAGCTTCAGACCAAGTGTGATCAGCAGCATGCTCAAGGATAGTAAAACGATCAACTGGTTGGCGACGGATGCGAATAGGGAAGAGATCAGAAATACAAATGCCCCCGCCGCGGCTAACAGTACAATAGTGTTGGTCAGATTAGCAATCCGAGTCTTTTCTTCATCGATGAAGACCGGGGATTTTAAGAATCGTGTGATTCGTGAGTGCTTGCTCATTTGCTGGTGACCTTAGAATATGAATCTGTCCCCGACCAATTTAGCCAGAGTTGCTTCCGCTTTGTTATCGACATAGTAAAAAGAATGTGACATGACCCGAAACCGTCATCCCAGCACAGGATATCGTTCATCGCATGCCTGAAATTATGCAAATATTATACTCGTGATCGGTTCAGGGTAATTGGAGAATTACTTACAACTTAATTAGCCTGAAATTTGAAGCGGAGGTGATCTCTTGATGATCGAGAAGCCGCATCAGCAAAAAATTATTCAAGCAATTCTACCTCGATCTCGATCTCCAGGCCGCAGCGCAAGAGGTTGGAAACCGGGCAGCCTTCGTCGGCCTGCTCGGCGATTTCTTCGAATGTATCCTCATCGATTCCTGTTACCCGGCCGCGTACGTGTAGCTGCATTTTGGTGATCCCGAAGCCGCCACCTGCTTTTGGTGCCAGGGTGCATACTGCATCGGTTTCAATGCGCTCCGGCTCGTACCCGTTTTTCTTGAGTGTGCTGGCAAATGCCATGCTGAAGCAGGCCGCGTGGGCTGCGGCGATCAGTTCTTCCGGATTGGTGCCGGGCTGGTCTTCGAAACGGGTCGCAAATGA
>JBNKDB010000321.1:0-6848 GCA_050288045.1 Anaerolineales bacterium
CCGGGGATAACTATTCGGAAACCTACGGCATTCAGCCAACGGCGTACTGCGAAGTTGTAACAGCGGTGGTCGATAATGGCTACTTGGGAGCGACGGGCGAGGTAAATTGCCTGGAGGCGGAAAACCCGGTGGTGGGGGTGCTGCAAATCAACCGGGCGCTGACCGCGGGGAGCGCGGTGATTGTGGATGTGCTGATCACCACCGATCAGCGGTTGGCGGGGACATACCTGATCGGTGCGGAACACCAGCCACCCAATCCAGAAGAACCGTTGGCGCATTTCACGCGCTTGCTGGGTTTCGAGGATGGGGGGCGCACTGTGGTGCTGGCAGAACTGTTACACCCCAATGCCTATAATAATGGGGAAGTAGTGCGCGTGCCGTTGACGGTATTCCTGGACGCCTGGCGCGAACCGGAACTGCGGGCACGTTACAAACCGGCCAATGTCGAAGACATCAGCTACTGGATGATGGTGATCTCGCCACCGCAAGAAATTGTTAGATAGCCAATTTGTCCCGCTTGTCCATTTGTGAAAATTAGTGTAAAGTCGGTACTGATACTATGTGTAACGTGATTTTTATGGTTGAGTGAGGCCGCTAATGTTGGATGAATCTGGAAATCTGGGCAGACGCCTGAGTGAAGAAAAGCCGAAAGGTTCCAAGGTCTGGGACGTGCTGCTGGGTATGATCATCGGCGTGGTGATCTTGTGCTGCCTGGTGGGGGCAGGGGGGACGGTGTTCTATTACTTCAGCCAGAACGGTGGGCTGCCCAGTTTTGGCGGCCAGTCTCAGGTGGTTGAAGCGACGCCGCTTCCGGCAACGGCTACCTTGGAGTTGCTTCCCACTGCCACGTCGATCCCGACGGCAACCCCCGAAGGCTTGCTGGTGTTCGATGATTTTTCGACCACAGTGAATGGTCTGCCGATCCAGAAAGACGACGACATGCTGCTGTCCTATACCGATATTGGCTACCGCATGTCGGTGTATACGCCCAAACGTTTGATCTGGGCACCGCTAGAACGCAACTTCGGTGATGTACGCATCGAGGTGGATATCAGCCGGGTGGCCGGGCCGATTGCTGGGGAAGTGGGTGTGATCTGTCGCTTGCAGGGCGACGATAATTTTTACGGCTTCTTGATCTCAGGCGATGGACAATACGCCGTGGTCAAATATATTAATGGCTTCGAGAGCTTTGTGGGTATGGAAGAACGCCAGGCGAGCGAGTACATTCATCGCGGCAATGTGAAGAACCACGTCCGGGCGGAGTGCGCCGGATCGGTGCTGCGCCTGTACGTCAACGACAACCTGCTGGTCGAGACCACAGACGCCTCCTTACAGAGCAGCGGGGGCGTGGCATTGGCGGTTGGCACGCGCGATAATCCCGGTGTGGATGCGGTGTTCAACGACCTGGAAGTGCATACCGCTGTGCCGTAGGGAAAATCAATTCGGGTTTCCTTAGAAAGCTATTGTTTTAGGCGTTCAATTGTTGTATAGTAAGGGAGGAAAACAGGCAACTTCCCTATAGAGGTTATGGGTTAAAAACGACTGAGGGATTTCATGAACACAAACAATAACGAAGAGGAAACCAAGCCAAAGGGTATCCCTGGTTGGATAAAAGTTGGCGTTGCCTTGCTGGTGGCGGCTGGGGTAACGTTAGTGACGGTGGTCGGGGTGGCAATTGCTTTCCGGTGGGCTTACCGGAACTATATTGTCCAGGCGTTTGTGGATTCACCAACGCCAACAGTGACTGCGACAACCACACTAACGCCGACGTATACAGCGACACCGACCGTGACGCACACGCCAACGCTAACGCCCACGCCGACTCCAATTCCCTCCCCAACCGCAACGCTCTTGCCACATTTTGGAGCAGCAGAGACGGACGAGATCCTGGTCATTATTGCCAAATTCGAAGACCACAGCGCCGGGGCAGTGGAAAGTGATGTGGGCGTGCGCATCTACCGGGAGGTATTGGCAAGCCTACTGGAGGGTGTCGATCAATTCAGGATCGAATATTACCCTGATGTGATTGTGGATGACATTGAAGCGCAACTCTTGCTGACGGAATACAATGCCACACTGCTGGTTAGGGGCTGGTATGATGCTGACGGCGCTGAAGCCTTTATTATTTTGGATGAGCAAAAAGCGGCCGAGACGTTCCAGGAAGTGTATTTTAATGATCTGGATATACCCAATGCTTTTTCGCTGGGGTACGGTGGAGATATTACGACCCAAACCGAACGATTAGCACAAATGACGATTGGGGTGCTCTATTTCTATGTTGCCGATTATTATGATGCAGTCGATGCTTTTAGCGCGGTTGCTTCAGAGGGTGCGACGCGCTCGGTGACGGTTGGCAATGCGCATGCCTGGTTGGGAAACACGCTCGCCATTCAGGGATCTTTTGATGAGGCATTCGATCATTACAGCCAGGCGATTCGAATTAACCCAAATGATCGCTCTGTATACAACAATCGCGGTGTGGTTTACCGCGTCACCGGAGAGATTGGGAAGGCGATTGCCGACCTGGATAAGGCCATCGAGCTCGATCCCGATTTTGCGCTAGCGTACGTCAACCGGGGATTTGTTTATTACGTTGCTGACGATTATGAGCAGGCGATCAAAGATTTCAATGCTGCGGTCGAGCTGGATCCTACCAATGCAATTGTACGCAACGATTTGGGGAACGTGTACGCGGCATTAGGCCAATATGAAGAAGCCGTTGCTGCGTTCAGCGGGACAATCGAATTGACACCTGACAATCCAACAGCATACAGCAATCGTGGCAACGCGTATTCGAGCCTGGGGCAGTTCGATAAGGCACTGGCCGATCTCAATAAAGCGCTCGAGATAGACCCAAAGTTTGCCGACGCCTATGCCAATCGCGGCAGCCTTTATATGGATCAGGGCGAGTATGAGGATGCAATTACTGAGTTCGATCAGGCTATCGATCTGGATCCGGGCCTTGCTTCGTTCTATCACCAGCGCGGTCTGGCTTATCACGAATTGGGACAATACCGGACGGCGATTTACGATTTCAATCAGGCGCTCGAAATCAACCCAACGTATGCGGTTGCGTACGTCAGTCGCGGGATCAGTTATGGCTATATGGGGAAGCATGAGGAGGCCTTTGAAGATTTCGATCAGGCGTTACAGATCGATCCGAATTTAGAGGCTGCCTATTTCAATCGTGGGATTGCATACTACTATCTGGAGGAATACCGGAAAGCAATTGCTGATTTCAATAAGGCGATTGAACTCGATCCCAATGTTGGCGATACGTACTTCTGGCGGGGAGAGACTTATACTGAAATGGGACTTTTCGAGGAAGCGGTTGTCGAATATACGATCGCACTCGAATTCGATCCGGAGGATACGTATGCCTTGCTCAGCCGGGGAATCGCGTATGACAACATGGAGCAGCACAAAGAAGCGATTGTCGACTACACTACCGTGATCGAAATCGATCCGGAAAATGCGTATGCCTATTACAACCGCGGGTTGTCCTATTCTGAGACATTCAAATATCAGAACGCGATTACAGATTTCACCAAGGCGATCGAACTTGATCCTGATGATCCGGACATGTATTACTGGCGAGGGGATATGTACTTCGAGCGTTCGCAGTATGAAAAAGCGATTGCCGATTTCACCAAGGTGATCGAGTTAAGTCCGGATGAGGTGTACGGATACTATTATCGTGGATACGTGTATTACACCATAGAGGATTACGACAAAGCCATCGAGGATTATCTAGTAGCTTTGGAACTGATCCCAGAGGACCCCTATACGTATTGCGTATTGGGAGATATGTACACCTTTAACAAGGACTACGACACTGCCCTGGAGTATTTTGAGCTAGGTACAGCATTGGACAAAGGGCATGAAATCGATTGGTGTTGGGAGTCACTGGCTGCGGCCCAGGAAAGATAAGATTGGGGCTAATCACAGAGAAATAGAGGAATCTCATGCAAGAAAAAAAGGGTAGAGGACTACGTTGCGGTATTCTGGCCGGAGTGATACTGATTGTATTCGTGGGTTGTCTGGTTGGTTCGGGGCTGTTGCTGCGAGGGTATATCACTCAGGCATTGTTGACCACAAAACTTGCCCCACAGCCGTTCTTCGCCGCAGCGGAAGCGGATGAAATTTTGGTGGTTGTAACCAATTTCAAGGACCGTAACAGCAGCCTGTTCAGTGATAAAGCGTACTCGAAAGCGATCTATGAAGGTTTACTGGAGATGGAAGATGCGGATGAGGTTCGGGTGGCATATTATCCGCTGGCATTGGAGAGCGAAGCTGAAGCCGAACAATTATTGGCGGCATCTGGGGCTGCAATGCTAATTCGCGGCTCATACGGCGCGGCTGGGGTGAGAACACAGATCGATATTGCTGGTGAGGCAGTAGGGTCGCGCTATCTGGAATTCCGCCAGATCGAATTGGAGGATGCCGAGCGGATTGCCATGCTTGCCAGTGGGTTGATCGCATATCAGGAAGCGGATTACGAAAAAGCCCTGGATGACCTTACCGGAGCAGTCGGAGATGGCTTGCAGACTGCCTGGGTGCATGTAGCCCGGGGTGATGCAAACCGCCGGTTGGAGCAGTATGCCGACGCGGAGGATGATTACACCGCGGCGTTGGATATCAATCCGCAGTATGTAGCGGCGTATGCCGGCCGGGCCGAAGCTTACCTGGTCTTGGAGCAGTATGATGCTGCGCTCCGAGATTACAATAAAGCCATGGATCAATACCCGGATAACGCAGAGATGTATAAGCACCGGGGAATTACTTACCTTGAAACAGGACAGGATGCCGAAGCGCTGGATGATCTCAACAAGGCTTTGGGCCTGGGTTGGGAAGATGCCGAAATTTATGCTAGCCGGGGAAGAGTCTACTACAACCTGGAGCAGGTTGGAGAGGCATTGGCAGATTTTTCTAAAGCGATCGAACTCGATGCGGAAAATGCCCAAACATACTATGCGCGTGGCCTGATCTATATGGACATGGGGCAGTATGAAGACGCCTTGGCTGATTTCGATAAAGTAGTTTCATTCGATTCAAAGGATGTCAGTGCACATATTCAACGTGGGTTGGTTTATTACCATCTGGAGCAATACGAGCAGGCTTTGGAAGTATTCGATCAGATCATCGAACTCGACGATGAGAATCTGGAAGCCTATCACCGGCGCTGCATCGTTTATCGGGAACTGGAGCAATTCGAAGATGCGGTCGACGATTGTTCGCGCGTGATCGAACTCGATCCGGAAAATGCCGAAGCGTTTATCGACCGGGGACTAGCTTATGTCGGTTTGGAGGAATACCAGGACGCGATCGATGATTATTCCAAGGCTATCAGGTTCGACAAAAAAAATAAAACGGCCTATTTCAATCGTGGGTTGGCACATATGGAGGCGATGCACCATTCGTTGGCAATCAAAGATTTCTCAGAAGTGATCGATCTCGATCCGGATTATGCCCCGGCGTACAGCGAACGCGGTTATGCATATTATATGTTGAACCAATCTGAAATAGCGCTTTCGGATTACGAGCAGGCGATCGCGCTCGATGCAGACTACGCAGAGGCGTATGCCAACTGGGGGCTGGCGCTCCTGGAATTGGAAAAGTATGACCAGGCGCTCGACATGTTCAATCAGGCGATTGGGTTGGATACGGAAAATTTTGATGCCTATCTTGGCCGGGGAAATGCCTACGTGGAATTAGAAGAATATGAAAAGGCGCTGGCCGATTACGATGTCGCAATCGAACTGGACCCGGAAAGTGAATATGCCTATATTTATCGCGGGGTCACGCGACTTTACCTGGAAGATTACGATGAGGCAATTGCCGATTTTACCAAGGCAATCGAAATCAACTCGGAGTCTTGGATTGGCTACGGGTGGCGGGCAATCACATACTACGATGCCGAGATGTTCGATGAAGCCATCCCAGATTTTGAGCAGATCATCGAACTCGACCCAACCGGAAGCGGGGCGTACTGCTATTTGGGTGATATCTATTATTATCTTGGTGAGAGAGAGCTGGCCCTTGAATATCTTGGGAAGGGGGTTGAGCTGGATCTATATTATGATTTTGAGTGGTGCCAGGAAGAATATGAAAAGTTAAATGCCGCGCCTTAGATATTACTCTGACGCGGGACTTATTCTTTAGATAAGATTTTCTTCATAGGCTGCCATTGGAAGCCTTCACCATCGAAACTCCAGCCAGCGCGCACGCCGGTTGATTTCTTGTAGCCCAGGCGCTGATAGAAGGGCACTGCATATAGGGTGGAGGCCAGGCGAATCACTTTACCTCCAAGCTGGCGGCATTCGTTTTCGAAATGCTGCAATAATAAGCGACCGATGCCCTGGCCGTGATGATCGCCACGCACGAACAGACTGTGCAGGCGGTCTTTGCGGCCGCGCAGTACGCCAACAATCTCGCCTTGGGCGTTTTCGGCCACGAATACCATGTCGGCCTGGATGAGTCCCTGGATGGCAGCCTGATGATCTTCCCGGTTTGAATAGGCGTGTTGGAAAGGGCCAAGGAAGGGGGCGCGTTCTGCGGGGGAAACGAAGGCGAGGTTGTATTCTCCGTATGTATCGGCGATCAAACGCCCCACGGTGATGGAATCGGATTCCTGGTAAAGACGAATATTGGTCATAGCTGCCTCACGAATTACGCACGCGGCCGAAGTGCCAGGCCAGGATAATGGCCATCAGTACAAAACCAAGCGCGGCGGTGTATAGGTCAAGACCGGGGCTGGGATCGAACGAACCGATATGTAGAAGCAGGTAGCTGATTACAAAATTTGCCATACCCCAAATAGCATTGACCAACGGAGAAGATTCGCCTAC
>JBNKDB010000322.1:0-1725 GCA_050288045.1 Anaerolineales bacterium
TGATGTCCCGGATTCAGCAGCGCGGGCGCGCTATGGAAAGCACCATCACGGCGGATTACCTGGCGCTGCTCGAATCTTTTTATACAGATTGGCTGCAAAGTTTCGATGTTTGCCCGGTGCTGACGATTGCTTCCGATGATCTGGATTTTGTCCACAAACCCAGGCACCTGGATATTGTAGTGGGGCGCATCCAGGATAAACTGGCCGGAAAAGAAGAAATTATCTTTCCCCCAAATGGGGAATAACAACTGACCCCGGTTCCTGTTCAGGAGCGGGGTCAGTTGTTGGGCAGAAAACCGAATTTTTATCCGAACCCCTTGGGGTTATTGGATTGCCAGCGCCAGGCATCGGCGCACATTTCGTCCAAGGTATGGGTGGCTTGCCACTTTAATTCTCGATTGGCTTTCGCCGGGTCGGCGTAGGAGGTTGGTAAATCGCCGGGACGGCGTTCCACGATTTCGTAAGGAATTTTTACGCCGGTGACGCGCTCAAAGGCGTGGACCACTTCCAAAACGCTGTAAGGCTGCCCGGTTCCCAGGTTGTAGGCCACCGGGCCCGGGCGATCGGCTAATTTATCCAAAGCTTTGACATGTCCCAGGGCCAGATCAACCACATGAATATAATCACGCAGACAGGTGCCATCGGGGGTAGGATAGTCGTTGCCAAAAACGTTTAGCTTGGGCCGGAAACCCACGGCCACCTGGGTTACGAAAGGCAACAGGTTGAGGGGGACGCCGTTGGGGTCTTCACCGATGCGGCCGCTGGGATGGGCGCCCACCGGGTTGAAGTAGCGCAGCATGATGATATTGGTGTGCGGCTCGGCCACACAAAAATCCCGGAAGATTTGTTCCATCATGACTTTCGACCAGCCGTAAGGATTGGTTGCTGATGTGCGCATAGTCTCGACCAGAGGTGGCAGGTTGTCCTCCCCATAGACGGTGGCGGATGAACTGAATACCAGGTTGAGCACGTTGAAATCGCGCATGGCTTCGCACAGGTAGATCGTGCCCGTGAGGTTATTGTGATAGTATTCCAGCGGCTTGTCGACGGATTCGCCCACCGCTTTCAAAGCCGCGAAATGGATCACCGCATCAAAAGTATGCTGTGTAAAAACACCTCGCAAGGCTTCCCGGTCCAGTAAATCCACTTTGTGGAAAACCAATGATTTGCCTGTGATCTCTTGCACGCGCTTGAGCGATTCTTCTTTGCTGTTGTACAGGTTATCGACTACCACTACATCGTGCCCAGCGTTGAGCAATTCTACGCAGGTGTGGCTGCCGATGTACCCCGCACCACCGGTGACTAATACGTTCATTTATGTACCTCGTGATTGAGTGTCTGGCAGCCCTCGCTTCCAGCAAGGCAAATCCTACCACGATTTTCAAGATCATGGCAGTGCCTGGTGGTAGGCAAATAGGTGGGGAACCTCTACCGCATTCGACAACTCCCCAGCGAAATTCCACTTGATCCGCGTGCCATGTTGCCAAACAGCGTCGGGAGTACAGGGCCTGTCAGATTTGGGTGATCTGTTCCATTGGGCTGATCCGTTAATATTTATCCCCGCCCAAACCTTATTTGTTAAAGATCACGGTCAAGTCTGCTTCCAGTTGCTCCAATTCGGCTTCGAGGTCGATTGTATTGTCACTTTGCAGTAAGTTCCAGAAGGTGTCCATGCGCTGGTTGGCTTCAGGGAGGTTTGGTTTCCAGGCTTCCGCACTGGGGATG
>JBNKDB010000323.1:0-9828 GCA_050288045.1 Anaerolineales bacterium
TTGAAGATGCTGGCTTGATGAGATACATGGTTGAGAATGGGATTGGGATTGAAGCTAACCTGACCAGCAATGTGCAGACAATGACGGTAGGTGATTATGCCGCTCATCCATTGAAACAATTTCTGGAGATGGGCATGTTAGCAACGATCAATACCGATGACCCAGCGATCAGTGGAATCGATTTGCCATTTGAATATAACCATGCCGCGCATGCAGCGGGATTGGGTGAAGGCCAGATCGCACAGGCGCAACACAATGCTTTGGAGATCGCTTTCCTGAGCGCGGAAGAAAAAAGCGCTTTGATCGCCGTGAAGAACTGATCTCCCGCTTAGAAAAAACTCAATATAAGAGTTATTCGGTAGCGATCTTTTCTGCTTGGGGAAAGTACACGGTGAAAGCCGAACCGATCCCAATTTCACTCTGCACTTCAATATAGCCAGCATGTTGCTGGACGATTTCCTGGCAGATGGCTAACCCAAGACCAGTGCCGGGAATGGAGGACTGGCTGTCTTGTTCACCGCGGAAGAATGGCTCGAAGAGGTGTTTCAGGTCTTGGGGGGATATGCCTGCACCGGTATCTTCTACACGGAAACAAGAGAGCGCCTGGCCATTTTTTTCTTGACTGAATGTGATGATCGTAACCATCCCGGATTTTGTATAGTTGACCGCGTTTGTGACCAGGTTCAAGACGACCTGTGTGATTTGATCACCGTCCGCCCAAATGGGAGGGAGGTCAGTTTCCGGTATAAAATCGATTTTCAAACCTTTTGCATCGGCGCCTAGTTCACTGGTCGCGATCACATGCACGCAAACCTCGTTGATGTCAACTTCTTTGAACTCGTGAATACTGGTTTGTAGTTCAAGGCGAGAGAGGTCGAGGGTATCCTTTACCAGCTTGGTGAGGCGCTTGGCTTCACCTTTGAGCACGGTGAGATACTGGTCGACTTTGGCAGGGTTGCCGTGCTCAAACATTTCCAGATACATGGAAATATTGCTGATCGGTGTACGCAACTCGTGGGAAACGTGGGAGACGAACAGAGATTTGAGTTTATCCAGTTCTTTCAGACGTTCATTGGCTTCGGCCAATTCCTGCGTACGGACTTCCACGCGTTGGTCCAGTTCTTTGTTGATGACCTTCAGCTCATTTAGCGTGGTTTCGTAAACGCTGGCGGCCAGCCAGGAGACAAAAGCAAAAACGAAGAAGCCAACTGCCCCGATAAAATTCATGGGGAGGTCGTTAGAGAATGATAGGCCCAGCAGCCCAAGCCCAGCGACAAAGGCGACCACAAAACTGGAAGCCGGAGAAAAGATAAAGCTTACCATCATGACCGGAGCGATCAGGAAGAATAAGGAACGGCCTTCGAGGACTTGCTCGGGTGTATCGCTGAAGAGTGTGCCTAGAATGAGCAGGACGATAAACAGGACGCTGCCCAATTGCACATTGCGTTTTGCTAGGAAGTAAATCCCAACCAGAAGTAAGAGCAGCGGTGGAACTGACCAGAAAACCAGCGTTGCCCCCTCTTGTTCTTGGGCCTGGAAGATGATCGCGAGTACCAGAATCAATGCGGCAAGTACGCCGACAACAATCAGGAAGATATTGAGGAGGCTGCGTCGGCGGCTGTTGTCATCTTCCTGGATGCTTCGTAGGATGTTTTCAGTAATATTTTCAGTACTTTTCATGGGAATACCTAAACCTGTTCTGTGATCACCAGGGCACTTTGGATGGCTGTTTCAATGACCAGAGTGGGCATGTAGAGACTTTTGCCGATCCAGAGGAAAGGTTGGACATCGTTGGCATGTTCGATCAGCCAGTTGCGTCCCTTTTGGATTGTTTCTGTGGGGACGTTGCCACCGTGCTGTTTCCAAACCGTTAAAGCCTGCAGCGCGTAAGCGGTTTCTTCAGCAGTGGGTAGGTAAAATCCCCAACCACCTTGTTCGTCCTGGTTTTCCAATAACCAATATGCGGCCGGGTCGCTTAATTCTGGGTCATACCCAGAAGCCGCAATGACGGCGTGGCTGGTCGTATAGTAGGGGGAGATATGCCACTTATCGTTCCAATATGAATTATCTATTCGTGAGGCGCTCAAATAGTTGCGCACAGTTGAGACGGTTGGATCGTTTTTCGAGAGGCCGGCTTGTCTGAGGGCACTGAGTACGTGCACGTTGGTGCTAATTGAAGCGTTGGCTTCGATGCGATAACAGTAAAAGTGCGCCGGTCCTTGGAAAGACATCAGGCCCTGGATATCTACAGAGCGTCCAAACATGGTGAGCGTATCGTACACCATCGCAGTGGTGTCGCCATCGGGGACCGGGAATTCTGAAACGGCGGATAATCCCTCGACGTTCCATTGCTGTTCGAGGAAATCCAGCAGCGGTTGGCTGGCTGCAATAATCTCGTCTGTCAGGTCTCGTGTGATGGCGATATTCCAAAGACTCCAGGCAGTTTCGAAGACATCGATCGGGACGATATAAGGCGCCATACCGTTCTCATTCATAACCCGATGCAAAAAACTGAGCGTCTGGTCGGACGATTCGTCGCAAACGTTTTTGAGATACCAGACCGTCGCCGCTGGGGAGCAACCGATCGAGCCGTTCGATTCCTGGAGATTATCCAGGTCAAGCAAGCCGTGCTCGTCTTCCTGGAGCATTTCTGAAGAGAAGACCACTGTAGATCGCCGGTTGACAAAACCTTGAGGGAGGGCGGCGATTTTTGCGGCACGTTTTTCTTTCAGGATTTCCAGATAGGGATAATTGCTGCGGAGCAGGCCCAGATTGCGGGCTTCATTGAGCAGCGAGGGAACGATCATTTCGAAGCCGATCGTTTCTCCCAATGGGTCACTCTGTAATAAAACAGCAAATTTATTAATGGCATGAACGGCCTTCTCGAGGCGTTCGCGGTCTTGTTGATCCGAAAGGCGTGCAAGCGTTACCGCCGCAGCCAAAGTGTTGATGAAACGTTCGTGGCTGTATGGAATTTGGGCTTCACCCCAACTGCCATCTTCCAACTGGTTCTCGCGCAGCCATTCCAGTGCTTCCTTGCCGATCTCAACACCATCTTCGTTTAGACGGGCGAGCCAGGCTATATCGTAGACCGATGGGGAAATCATCCCTTTCCCTTGCCCCATTTTGTTGAATGCGGCAACGATCTGGTTTTGCAAGTCTTTGGTTACCATGTTGCGTCCTTTGCTTGAGTGTCAGGCTTGCTTTTTGTTTTGATTGGACTGCACCTGGGGGAGCGGATACCAAATCCCGTTTACCTTGGTGCCAACGCCCAACGTGTTTCCTTGGTTGCCCTGATAGAAATCCCGCATATGCTGCCAGCCTTCAGGACCCATCTCGGTGTAATCCGTCTCATTCCGGCGAGAGTAGATATGATCGTAGAGGATCATGCGGAACTGCTCCTGACTCATATACAAGGTCGGACTGACGGTGAAGTAGAGGTCCTCCATCCCAGTGGCTACGAGCGGCATATCGAAGCTGGAAAATTTATCAAAGCCGATAAAAATGTCAACCGGGGGAACATCAATGCCATAGTAGGCTTGCACGATTTCGTTGTGATGTGGCACGCGTTTATTTTGCTTGTAGAAGTCGATTGCAAAACGGGCAACCATTTCGGAGGCATCGTGAGCGAATAATCCGAAGAAGAGCTGGTGTTTTTTGTGTTGGGCTGTTTTCTGGGTAAGGTTGTTGAATTGGTTGCTAAGATGTGCGTATGCTGTTCCAGAGAAATACTTTTCGTAATCCCCATAGAAGTGGACCTGGACATGATATTCAGTATAAAAATCGAGGAAGAGAGGATGGTAAGTCAGGCGTGAAAAACCCTCTACCGCCAACTGTAAATAATCCTCTCCTCTTTCCAGCAGGTCAGGACCAAAGGATGGCACCAGCAAGTAGGTGATGCCGTGGTCGAAAAATAACTTGAATAGATCGACGTATGCCTGGGCGACTGTATCGAGATAACCGGCTTCGATGTCTTCGTAATCGGTGTTGGCGTGTTCCAGGGTGAACCAACGGCGCGTTCCATTGATCGGACACGTGCACACTGTTGGGCCTTCTCGCTTAACAATCTTCTTGACGGCATCGTTGGATAAACTAATGAATTCTTCCGTGTTCATGGTTTACTCGCGATGTTTATATAAAAATGGATGATATGATTGTAGTATAGTGCTCTTAATATTGCTATTGTATAGTGTTCGCCACCGTTTGGCTATAATTAAACCGTATTCTTGCAAAACTGTTAAGGGATAGCAATATATCTTTTGTATAATCAGAATATCTTGTTCATAAATCAATGGGATGAATTATGAAACCACAAGCGTTGATAATCGAAGACGACAAGAATATGGCGAATGCTTTCGCTGAGGCGGTGACTATTGCGGGCTATCATGTGCAGGTAGTCAATGATGGTTTGGTGGCGCTGGATATCATTAAGGATCGGCATTTCCATTTTGTGCTGCTTGATCTTCATTTGCCGGGAATGACTGGTGAACATCTCCTGGAACAAATTCGCGAGATGCCGCACATGGCGGGCGCGCATGTGATCCTGGCGACGGCAGATGACCGCAAAGCGGAAGAACTGCAAGGTGTTGCTGACCTGGTCTTCTTGAAGCCGGTTGGCTTTACCCAGTTGCGCGACATCGCCCGCCGGATGATCGCACTAACTGAGAACGAAGGAAACGGGGCAGAGACTACATCACAAGACTGATTACTCTGGAAGTGTGACGTTCTCCAAAGAATAAAAGACTGTAAGAAGAGGTTATGTCTGATAGCCTCTTTTTCTTTATAGCATAAGGTGTGAGTATTTATTGTGTTGAAGAAAATAACCGGACAAATCACCGATACCTATCGTAGCTATCCGGGTAATTTTTGGGTCTTGATGGGGGCTGTGTTCATCGATAATCTGGGAAGTTCGTTCCTTTACCCGTTCTTTGCCTTATATACAACGGATAAATTTGGAGTGGGGATGACGGAAGTGGGGACAATGTTTGCTGTGTTCGCCTTGGCCAATCTGGTAGGAAGCCTGGTCAGTGGGGCGATGATCGATAAGTTGGGGCGTAAATTCATAATCGTATTCGGGCTGGTCGCCAGCGCGCTTAGCAGCCTGATGATGGGTTTTGTAGACCAATTGAGTGTGTTCTACGTTGCTGTGGGTTTGGTTGGTTTGTTTGGCATGGCTGGAGAACCGGCCCAGCAGGTGATGGTCGCTGACTTGCTGCCGGAGGAAAAGCATACTGAAGGCTATGGTTTGTGGCGGGTAGTTTTCAACCTGGCCATGACGATTGGCCCGATGTTAGGTGGATTGATGGCAATGCATTCGTATTTGCTGCTGTTCATCCTGGATGCATGTTTTAGCCTGGTTACTGCGGTGGTTGTGTTGGTCGCATTGCCGAATACACAACCGGCGCCAGAGACCGATACCCAAGCGGATGCTGGCGAAGATGTGAAAGGTGGTTATGGGGCCGTATTGCGGGATGGTGTATTCTTATTGTATGTGGGGGCGGTAATTTTGTTGAGCCTGGTGTATGTACAGTTGAGCAGTACTTTGCCGGTTTATTTGCAAGCCAACCACCAGATCACAGCAGGACAATATGGTTACATGCTAGGAGTGAACGCGGGCATGATCGTGCTTATCCAGTTGTGGGTGGCGAAAAAAGTGTCCGGTTTCCGGTTGCTGCGCTTGATGGGAATTGGCGCGATCTTTTACACGATTGGTTTCACACTGTTCGGCTTGGTAAGTGGCCTGATATGGTTCTTTGTGGTCATCATTGTGATTACGATTGGAGAAATGGTGATTGATCCAGTTGCACAAACTTTGGTGATGCGATTCGCTCCGAAGCACATGCGGGGGCGTTATCTGTCGATTTATGGAATGAGCTGGTTGATCCCTTATGCCGGTGGGCCGTACCTGGCCGGTTTGATCCTTGATAATTACCGTCCCGAAATGGTCTGGTATCTGGCCGGAGGGTTGGCCTTGTTTACCGGGCTGATCTTTGTCTGGTTAGATCAGTTGACGCGCCGACGGTTTGGTGCAGCGGCGGTAAAAGAGTTCTCAGCTTTGGATGAGTTGGCAGTCGCCGATGACATATAGCACGCGCGTGCTTCGCAGCGTAAGTGAATGCGAACCTGCCTGGTGGGATCAATTAGGGGCTGGGATGGGATTCACAAGCTGGAACTGGTACCAATATGGGGAGATTGTTTTGGCAAACAGTCAGCCGCTCTACATCGTTGTCGAGGAAGATGCCAGGCCAGTTGCCAGAGCGACGTTCTGGGTCAAGCGCGCGGATGCACTGCCGATTGCCTCGAATCTTCTTTATCATAGTATGAACGCGGTTTTCAGCCGTTGGCCGTTGCTGATCTGCCAATCGCCTTTGGCGAGTGTTAGCGGCTTGCTCTTGCCTGATGGGTCGGAGCAAGAAGAAGTCTTTGGCTTGTTGATGGATCAGGCAAGCATAGCGGCGCAGGAAGTCGGCGCTTCGTTCCTGGTGTTGGATTTTATTAGTGAACAGCAGGCAAAGCAATTGAATTATGGTGGAAAACTATCGGGTGTCAATATGAATGAGCCAGGCACAAATTTGGAGATCACCTGGCCTGACTTTGAGGCTTATCTGCAAAGCCTTTCAAAAAGTGTGAATAAGGATTATCGCCGGGCAAGGAATAAAGTGAAGAGCCTGGGTGTTGAGATCCGCGTGGAAGAAAGTGTGGCCGATATCGCCACAGCCATCGATCTGATTCAGGGGCACGATAAAACTTACAAATCTCCACCGCTACCCTGGCTTGAAGATATGTTGCGATATATTGAACTGGTCGATTCGGTCTGGTTGGGGGCTTACGCTGGTGGAAAGCTGGTTGGCTGCGGGCTGCTGTTAGGTGATAACGATACCTGGGTGGCAACTGCCTTGGGGCGTGATTACGACTATCCTTTTGTGTATTTCGCGCTGGGATATGCCAGCATTCAAAATGTGATCGAACGCGGTGGCAAACATCTGCGCCTGGGGACAGGTGCCTACGATTTCAAAAAGCGCCTGGGGTGTGAATTGGAAGCGAACGACCATGTGGCTTTTATGGCACAAAACAAACTTGTGGATGCAGTATTCAGAAAAGCAGCGAACAAACTTGTCCGGTGAGTATGGCTTGTCGTAAATAAAAAAAGATGGCAGAAAATGCCATCTTTTTGATGCTGTCATTGTGGGCTTACTGGTCTTCCAGGATATCCCAGATCTGGATGGAAAGATCGTCGCGGGTGGCAAATGTGTTGCCGCTGGGGCTGAAAGCCACTTTCCAGACGGTGCCTTTGCATTGCATCCAGGAAAGCTGTTCCCCGGTGGAGGATTTGAAAATCCAGGCTTTGCTGGGTGCCCGGCTGCCCGCCACGTAATCACCGCCGCCGGCGCCTAACCATTTACCGTCCGTACTGTAGGACAGTGTGCCAACAGCTTTGGAACGGTAGATGTTATTCATGAGCTGGCCGGAATCCGTGGAATAAAAGCGGATGCCACCATAGGTTTCGAATTCACCATATCCCAGTACAAGGAAGTTGCCATCGGGGGTGAACTCCATGGCCTGTCCGGCCAGGCTGACAGTGGGTTCGAAGATTTCCGAAACTTTGACCCAACCGGCGGTTTCCCAGACGTTAACGTTGCCCATGAATTCTTTGGTGGCAAGTAAACTGCCATCCGAGCTAAGAATCAGGTAGTTGAATGCAGACTGGTTATCCAACACCCTGATTTTTTCCCCGGTGGTGTAGTTCCAGATTTGAATGAGGCCATCCGAACTACCGGCGATCAAGTAGGGCTTTGTAGGGTGGAAAAGCATGGCGACGAGATTGTCTTTGAGTGGGAACTGCTTTTCTGCTTGCCAAGATTGGGTGTTCCAGATGTGAATGGTGTTTTCGTCTCCACCGGTTGCCAGTAGATCGGCTTGAGGGGTAAAAGCTACGGCTTGCACGCTGTCAGTATGTTCCAGCCGGGCAATTTCTTCGCCGGTAGCTACATCCCAGACACCGGCGATGTGCTTTCCAGAATAACATCCAGCAGCCAACCATTTGCTATCTGGGCTGAAGAGCAGACTTTCTACGTTCTCAGTGTTTGTAACTCGGAATTTCGCGGTTCCAGAATTCGCATCCCACACGCCAATTTCCCCATTGGCGTTGCTGCAGGCCAGCCATTTGCCGTTTGCGCTAATGGTGAGGTCATTGCCAGTTCCGAAATCTTTGATTTCGGCTAGTCTGCGAGGAACGCTCAGCAATTCTCTGGTTTGAGACATGTGGCCTCCTTAGGATGCCGCCGGTGAAGTTTGGTTATCTATCCGGCATGTCGAGACGACTTTGTTTATTTTACAACATTTAATGCTTGTGCGCACGTATAAATATTTGTGCTACGCGTCCACCGTTCGACGAGCGGCCATGATGTTGCCGTGGGGCGCAATTGCGGGTGTGACACAGCCGGTACCGAGCATAAAACGTTCGCCACCAGTGGCTTGAATGGCCGCATGGGCTTCGGCGCGCACATCATCTGGCGTGCCGAAGGTCAAGGTGTCCCACTGGCGGATACCGCCGCATACCATTCCATCAAAACACTGTTTGCCTGCGGGTAAGGAAGGTTCAGTCTCCAGGTCGTGCCAGTTGATGATCTGAACCGGATAGTCGGCGACCAGGTCGAACATGACGTTGTTGCCGTGCAAGTGCAGCAGGTTCAACCAATATTCATCAATGCCTTCTTGGAGGATTTCCAGGTCGTAGGCACGGCCAAAGGTCTTGAATTCTTCTTCTGATAGCAGGCCGTACTGCCCCCACTGCACAGCGTAAAACAGACCGGCGATGCCGGTTTCTTTAATGGCCTCAATAAAATCCTGGGTATACGTTGCGATGGTTTGCAGGCCTTGCTTGAGGGCGTCCGGGTAGTGCCGTAGATGATAGAGCAGTGTTTCCTGCCCGGCCATTTTGTTGGCCTGCCCCATGGGGCTGAAGATGGTTTCGATTATGGGGACATCCGGGCCGAGCGTTTCTACGATTGTTTTGAGCGCCTCGATCTCTTTCGCCAGTTGGCCCTTATGCGGATCGAGTGGGGATAGTTTGGTCCAGTCTTCCGGCTTGGTGATGATGCGATTGACGTATTTGCGAGTCCCTTCGGTACTGCCAACCCATTCGTCGACCAGGCCCCAGTCTTTGACGAAGTAGCTGGAGACGGGAGTTACTTTGACGATGTCGAAATCGTAGGTTTTTTGGAAGTTAATGACGGCTTCGGCCAGGGTATCCGGGCTTTGATCGTCGACCGGAAAATGCCGCCAAAGCGCGACGGGCGGCCGGTCGAGTTTTTCACCGGCAATGGCTTTTTGCATGCGTTCGCGATGATTCATCAGTAAAAATCTCCTTACGATAATACACATATCTATTGGTCTAAGATATGTGTATACACTTATGTCTATATAGTTGTTTTCTTACCGCGGAGGACGCGGAGAAACGCAGAAATACAAACTAGTGCTATGGGCACGATACTGGTCAAATATTGTTGTTTTTGGCCGCCAACTGTGCCAGGGCAACGGCGCCAAGTACACCGGCGCGGTCGCCGAGGCCGGGAGGAACGACGTAGGTGTCGATGTTTTCAAGGATGGCAGGTGCCTGGACGTAGCCATTCAGATAAGCCTGGGTTTTCTGGCGAATGAGCGGGAAGATGCTCTTCTGGTGCATTACACCGCCGCCCAATACGAAGCGCTGGGGAGAGAGTACCAGGACGAGATTGGTCAACCCCTGAGCAATATAGTCTGCTTCCAGTTCCCAGGCGGGGTGATCTTCTGGAAGAGTCTCGCCGCGTTGGCCCCAACGTGCATCCA
>JBNKDB010000324.1:0-4392 GCA_050288045.1 Anaerolineales bacterium
CTGAGGTCAGCCAGTCGATAAAGGTGTTGGCAAGTGCGTTCTGAATTTCCGGGTTCTTATCAGGGTTGACGGCGATAACGCCATAGGGATTGAACAAGATCGGGTCGCCTTCTACCAGGATGACCAGGTCAGTGCCTTCCAGGGTGCGAGCCAGATAAGTGGCGCGATCTGAGAGAGTGTAGGCTTGCTGCTCATCTGCCATGGTCAACACTGCACCCATGCCTTGACCGGCAGAGATGTACCAGTCGCCACTCGGCTCCACCCCAGCAGCTTCCCAGATGGATTTCTCTTTGGAGTGCGTGCCGGAATCATCACCACGCGAGACGAAGGGTGCTTCGGCCGCGGCGATTGTCTGGAAGGCTTCGGCTGCGTTTTCCATGCCCTGGATATTGGCCGGATCGTCGAGTGGGCCGACGATGACAAAATCGTTGTACATCACGTCTTCACGGCGTACACCGTGCCCGGCATCCATGAAGGCATCCTCCCGGGCGCGGGCGTGGACGAGCAACACATCGGCGTCACCATTCTCGCCCAGAGTCAGCGCCTGGCCGGTGCCGACGGCGATGACCTCCACGCTTACGCCGGTTTCAGCCTCGAAATCGGGCAGGATATAGTCGAGCAAGCCCGAATCGTTGGTAGAGGTGGTGGTAGCGAGGATCAGCCTGCCCCCGGTTTTGGCCGCAGGCGCTCCTGCTGCTTCGGTTGGGGTGGGGGTGGACGGACTGGCGCAGGCTCCAAGTAAGAGGGATAGAACCAATAATATGCTGAATAACCAATAAATCTTTTTGGGCATTTTGCCGCTCCTTCTAAAATTGGTTTTAGACCTTCGTCCTAGCTGAGGATTTTCCTGACATGTGAATGGGGGCATTCTGCGCGTCGGTCTGTAAACATAGGATGCTGGTGATTGCGTTTAGTAAACCATCTCGCCGTTGATGAATGCTTTTGTGCGGGCATCGTCAGGGCTTTCGAAGAATTGGTCCACTGGAGCGACTTCGATGATTTGACCATTTAGTATGAAGCCAACACGGTCAGCCAGGCGGCGGGCCTGGAAGACGTTATGGGTAACGAGCACCAGGGTGGTGCTTTGCGTGTGGTTCAGTTCCCGGACAATCTCTTCGATCAAGCCAACATTATAAGGATCGAGGTTGGCGGTGGGTTCGTCGAGCAATAGAACCTGTGGTTGCAGCACCATGGCACGCGCTAAGGCCACGCGCTGCGCCTCGCCGCCGGAGAGGGTATGCGCCTTCTGGTGCGCAAATTCGGTCAATCCGACTTGCTCCAAGGATTGCATGACGGACGATTTACCGTCCCGGTTGCCGCGCAAGCGTAATCCATAAGACACGTTGTCGAATACGTTGCGGTTCAATAGTCTGGGGCTTTGAAAAACAGTGGTCACTTTGCGGCGTACCGCCAGGGGGATTTCACGTCCAGGTTCGAAACGTTCCTGTCCGAACTGGATCGAGCCGCCGGTAGGTGGCTCCAGAAAGTTGAGTAAGCGCAATAAGGTGCTTTTCCCGGCTCCGCTGGGGCCGACGATCCCCAAAATTTCTCCCTGAAAGATTTCCAGAGAGGCAATATTGAGTACCTGCCGCCCCCCATAATGCTTGGTGACGTTTTGTAGTGAATAGATACGTGCTTTACTCATCGAATACTGTTCCTTGAAGTCGCAGCATGATCAGGTTTGCCAGGAAGGTTAGTAGCAGCAGCACGGCTCCCAGGAGCAATGCCAGGTCAAAATTTCCTTTACGGGTTTCTAGGACGATTGCCGTGGTTAGGACACGCGTGTGTCCTTCGATATTCCCGCCGACCAGCATCACCGCGCCGACTTCGCTGATGATGCTGCCAAATCCGGCGGCAATCGCTACGATCACACCCAGGCGTGCTTCTGCCAACACGGTGAGCGCGGCCTGTCGCTTGGTTGCACCGAGCGACAGCATCTGGGTGCGCAGGGAGTGGTCGACACCCATCACGGCCGTCATCGTGAAACCGGCTACTAATGGAAAAGAAATGATGGTTTGGGCCAGGATCATTGCCCCGGGGGTGAAAAGATTGGGAATGAAGGGGAGAGTGAGCGCACCTAAAGGGCCGCTGCGGGAGAGCAGGATGTAAACCAATAAACCGATCACTACAGGGGGAAAGCCCATGCCGGTATATAGGAGTGCAGCCACGATCCGCCGACCGGCAAAACGGTTCAGGCCAATGATAGCCCCCACGGGAATGCCGATCAGCGTACTGAACAGGAGCGCAATACCGGATACTTGTAAGGATAACTTTACGATTTCAACGAATTGCGGAAACATGCAACACCTGTGAATAATTCTCGCTATTGTAACATCTTTCAAATCTGGCCCAAGAGCTACCCAAATGAACTCAAACAACCGAATAAAAACAGTGACTTTTACGTATATATAAATGAGGTTTCCTAAAAACGGAAGTGCTTTGCAACTTTATAAAAATTTTTTCGTATAAGTATGTGAAATCTTGAACATGATGCGTTATATCAAAAAGTTGGAGAGAGAATGGACACTGTAAACCCCGCCAGCGCTGTCCTGGCGGCAAAGATTACCAAGGCAGCCAGTAAACAGACCTATTACACGATCCGCTTTTTCGTGGACCGGGATCTTGTGGAGGACGCTTACCGGGCTTATGGGTATTTTCGTTGGGTGGATGATACGTTGGACGCGCCGGTTGGCACGAAGCTGGGCAAGGTTGCATTTATCAAGCGCCAATGTGAATTGCTAGACGCCTGCTATCGAGACGAAGTATTCCCCCATCTGTGCCCTGAAGAGCAGATTTTGGTCGACCTGGTTCGTAACAACTCCGGTCAGCACACCGGCTTGAAATCCTATCTGGATAACATGATGGCGGTGATGGCATTCGACGTAAAGCGCCGCAACCGCCTGATCTCTGGGGCGGAAATTTCGGAGTATACGCGCTTGTTGTCAACCGCCGTGACCGATGCCATGCATTACTTCATCGGTCATGACGATCCTGTCCCGAACCATCCGGCGCGTTATCACGCCGTGGTGGCCGCCCACATCACGCACATGCTGCGCGATGCCTGTGAGGATAGCGAAACGGGCTATTTCAACGTGCCGCGCGAATATCTGGCGGCGTATGGAATCACCGTCCGTGATGTAGAGAGTGAAGCCTACCGCAAGTGGGTGTGTCGCTCGGTGAAGGAAGCGCGCGAGCTTTTCGAAACGGGGCGGGGATACCTGGCTCAGGTCAGCAGTCTGCGCTGCCGTCTGGCGGGATACGCTTACGCGGCGCGTTTCGAGTGGATGCTGCGGGTGATCGAGCGAGAGAATTATTGCCTGCGTTTGGCCTACCCGGAGCGCAAAAGCCTGTGGGCCAGCCTTTGGATCAGTTTATCGACGCTTACTTCGCTGCTGGCAGTATGCCCGGCAGAACTGCGTTCGTCTTACAATCAATAGGAAAATGGAGCAATGAAGAGCAATCATGTTATCGTAATTGGCGCCGGGATTGGCGGGATGACGGCTGCCATCCATCTGGCGAAAAATGGTTATCAAGTCACCGTGCTTGAGAAGAATTCACGCCCCGGCGGGCGCTGCGACCGCATCAGCCGCGACGGGCATCATTTCGACACCGGTCCGACGCTGCTGGTCATGCCGCTGCTGTATGATAAGGAATTCGAGAACCTGGGCGTGAACTTCCGCGAACGCCTGGAGTTGCAGCGCGTCGACCCGACTTACCATCTGGTCTTCGACGACGGCAGCCAACTGGCGCTTTCATCCGATATGAAGTTCATGGAGGAGCAGTTGGATGCCATCGAGCCGGGCAGCTTCCAGAACTTCCTGCGCTACATGAACGAGGGATATCGCCATTATCACCTGGGCATTGAGAAATTGGTCTACCCGGATTTCAAGAAGCCGAGCGACTTTTTCAAACTGAGCAACATTCCTCTGATCCAGCAGGTCAAGCCGCTGGCGAAGCACTACGCCGGGATGGCGAAGTATTTCGACGACCCGCGTTTGAAGTCGGCCTTTACCTTCCAGGATGTGTATATGGGACTGAGTCCCTTTGAGGCCCCGGCCACCTTCTCGATGATGTCCTACACCGAGTTGGCGCATGGCGTGTGGTATCCCAAAGGCGGCATGTACAAGCTGGTTGAAGCGCTGTATGCCCTGGCCGAGGAAGCCGGGGTGGCATTCCAGTTCAACGCCCCGGTCGATCACATCGACATCGTTGAGGATACGGCGCGTGGCGTGGACGTGCGCGGTAAACTGTTGGAAGCGGATGTGGTGCTGGCGAATGCTGATCTGTCCTACGTACACGCCAACCTGCTGCCAAAAAAGAAGCAAGACAAGAGCTTAGCCCGCAAACGGCATTCTTGCTCGGTGATCAGCTTCTTCTGGGGGGTGGATAAGC
>JBNKDB010000325.1:0-4197 GCA_050288045.1 Anaerolineales bacterium
CGTGCTGGCCCACACCCGGCTGGAAGTGATCAGCAGGTATTCGGCATCATCCAGGATGCGCTGCATGCGGTCCCGTTTCTCAATATTGGCATCCCAATATAATTCCAGCACCAGGTCTTGCTGGTAAATGCCGCCGTAGCCGTCATAACCTTCCATGCGCAGCGGCAGGCCGTCATCCCAGGTGGTTTCATTGGCAAGCGCCGAGCCGTATAACTCGACCGGGCCACCTTCATCTACAAGCACCTGGATGTAATATTGCAGACCATCTTGCAACTGGATAGCGTTATCCAAATCGACGGTATAGCCTGCTAGATTTTCTAGCGAGGTATCGACCTGCAAACTGCCGCTGGCCAGCACCTGATCGAAACTAGGGTCTTCGCTCAACAACAAGCGCAGCGTGTGCTGCGGAGCCAACGGTTCCGAATTGGTGAAGTACCCTACAGAGAGTTCGGCAATTGTGGCCGTGCTTTCGGCGTTGAACGCCACCAGGAACGGCGTCCCACCCACAATGGTTTGGGGCTGCTCCAATACGCGCCGGAAGGACAGGCCGTTCTCGTCCAGCAAATTCAACTCGACGTATTCGACCATCTGCTGGCCTTGTTCGATGGGCAATTCCAGGCGCAGGATGTAATCCAACCCCGCCGTTAGCAGCACCGGCGTGGTAGGTACGTAGGTAAAGCTGTTGACCCGCCCTTCGTTGTAAGCTACGTCCAGGGTCAGCGGCGCGTCCAGGATGTATGCCTCGGCAGCGCTGGCTTCGGCAATCCGCACGGCCAGGTCTTTGGTCAGGTTGGGGGTCACCACTTTCTTGATGTGGATTTCTGATAGCTCCCCAACCTGCTTGGGGATGAAGCTGGTAAAGAAAGGCTTTCCGGCATCGATCTGCCAGCCATAAGGCACGGAGATTTGCTGGTTGACGGTTTCATCAGTGCCCACAATCGGCAGCGTGATCGGGCCGGGAATATTCTGGTAGATCCAGCGCGTGGCTTCGACGCGCGTCACCGGGCGGGTGTAGATGCGAGTAAAGGCAAAAGCATACAATAGTGTCGCCAGCAAGATTCCCCCACCAACCACAACTGCCAGCGGCCGGGCAAATTTCTGCGCGAAGCGGCGCAGTTTTTCACCACTCGATTCGCGCAAGTCCCACAGGGCCACGATCGCCCAGGCAGCATAGACCGCCATCGGCGGATAGATCGGTAATTGGTAGCGCATGGTAGGGTTGAAGGCCATCGACTGCCACAAGAAGTGCCCCATCGTCCAGGCCCATAGCACCAGATGCCTGCGCCATTGCTTGCGCTGCAACATGCGGAGTGCTACCCACAGCAAGCCACCCCAGGCTGCAATCCCCATCGGGATACCCAGCCCCCAGGTGAATAAGTTCTCAAAAGAATACAGGTGCGTGCGGCGCGCCCATTGAATAGATGGCGGCCAGTCCTGCTCGCCTTTCGCCTGGGCACGTTGGGATTGAATGCTGGAAACCCAACTCTCGTTCAAGCCAAAGCCGAAGAAGCCCGGGCCTTTGAAGGCGTAAGGCTGGAAGATGCGGAACACCAAGATGCTAACCAGCGCGCCCACCACCAGATAAACGAAAGCATTCAGGAGTTGCTTGTCGATCTCTTTGCGCTTCCATTTGGACATGCGCAAGACGACGGCCAGTGGAAGAAGAGCCGCCGCCGGATAAGCACTGAGCTTGGAGGCCATCGCCAGACCAAAGGCCACCCCGAACAAGACAAAGTGCCACACGTTGAAAGCGGGCTGGGTTTCGACCTCCACCGGTTCTGGGGGCACATCTTCCGTATAATCCGCCGAAAGCATCACTTCGCCCTCTGCGCCACCTTGTGGCACAGCCGGTGCGGTGCTTACCGGTTTGCGGCGCGTGTCGGTGACGATCAGAATAGCAAAATAGATCGAGAGGAAGATAAATAAGTTCAGGAACGTATCGACCGCGAAGAAATGCGAAACCTGGATTTCAAGCACGGTAAAGGCCGAGAAAGCCGCCGCCAGGATACCGACGCGTTTGTCATACAGGCGCGTCGCTGCCAGATAGACGACGATCACCACCAGCAGGTCTGCCAACGCCGACAGGTAACGCCCAACCAGCGTGATTGGGCCGTAGCCCACCTGCCCGGTCCACTCGCCCACGTAGCGCGTCAGGAAAATCGGGAAAGTCCCATAGACAAAATAATTGTGGCCGCGGTTGTTCGGGTTGAGGCTGGAATTGGCGGTGTCGAAGTAGGCGTTGAGATTCTCTACCGGCTCGATGGCACTTTCGACCGAACTGAGGAAACGCTCGTCAGGATGCAGGTGTTGGTCTTCGTCCCAGTCCATACCGGTAAAGCGGAAATAAGCCCCGATCAACACGATAAAGATCAGCAGCAGGTCGTAGACCCAGTTCAGCTTCCTGGCCCGGACGACCTTAGCAGTTTCATGTTCAACATTCATAGGCAAATTCGATTGCATGGTTTATTCTTCCGCCGGAACAAAATACATATAGAAGTCCTTGTTCTCATATTCGGAATCGTAGATCGATAAGGCCCCTTTAGGATAGATTTCTTTCAGGCGGGCCTGCGCTTCTTCATCGTCTGGCTTGAACAGGAAGAGCTTCGGGCCGGGTACAGACAGCGTAGTTTCCAACTGATCCGGCCAGATCGAATAATCTCTGGTCGTTTGACCGGCGTTGATACCCACCAGGCGGTTATCAACCCAATGGGGATAAGCGACTACCCAGGCCTGGTTCGGGTCACCCACTGTTTCAGCGAAGTTCTCGATCACCGCGCCCATCTCGGATGTATTCCAGGCCCCAGCGCGGAAATTCTCGGCATAGTGTACGAAGGTTAGATTATAGTTTGCCCAAACGATCAGCAGAAGCGCCAACACGCCCACAACCCTCGCCACCGTGCGTCCCAGCCGTCCGGCCAGCACCTCTTTGATGCCGCGCAGTGAACCTTCCAGCGCCAATGCGGCCACCAGGAAGACAATCACTGCCGCGCCCCCAGCCCGGTTCATGGCCGGGTTTTCATCCGGGAAAGCCAATGAAAGAATCGAAGGCATCATCAACAATGGGTAAGCAACCAGCAGGAACAGGTCAAGCCAATAGCGATAGCGCACGTAGCGCGCCAGCAGCAGCGCAACCCCGAGTACGAAGAAGACGCCGGTGACCAGATCGACCGCCGGGTAGAACGGCAGTCCCACTACCCAGATATTGCCTCCCGACCAGTTGACCATCGCCAGGGCATTCCCCAGATTGCTCAGGAAAATTTTCCAGGCCGGGCCGGGCAAAGGCCGCTCGACCGATCCCAACCGCGAAAAGGCCCGGAAAGCAAACATATCCGGGTTCTCGCTCCAATAGCGCGCCAGCGGCAGGAAGATCACCAAGGAAACCAGGGCGATGATCGCCAGGCCGACGATGGTCTGGCGGCGTACTTCTTTGGATTGGCGGTGCAGCAGGTAAATGCCGACCGCGGCCACTACTGTGAACGGCAGGAAGCGGATCGGGGTGTAGCCATGCAGCCCAATCCCCAATGCGATCCCCGCCAGGATAAAGTCATTCCGGCGGCCGCTGCGCAGTCCGCGCACCAGATAATACAAAGTCGGGGCGACGAAAGTCGGGTAAAGGATAAAGCGCAGCGCCACACGCGCCAAAACGTTGGGCCAGTAGGCCACGCCCATCAGGATGGCAGCCAGGAAACCGACCCATTTATTGCCGACTTCCGCGCCCAATTTATAAACGTAGATCAGCATCAACACGCCAAAAGTAGCCGTGCCGATCTTCATGCTCATAAAAGAAATGCCCGTCTTGAAAATTTTGGCTGTCAAGGCAATCAGGTAGAATTGCATTGCTTCACGACCGGTGTTGCGCGGGAAATAGATGCGCGTAACGCCTTGCAGCACATCGTACACATCCAGGAGTTTCTCGGAATGGTCGCTGACCATTTCGGGCACCACGTCCCCCAGGCGATAATAGCGGAAGAAAAGAATCAAAACGATTGCGGCAAGCGCCAGCAAGCTGCCACGCGGAATCTGGATGTACCAACTTCGCGCGCTAACAAAGGCCTTGAAACGCTGCCAGCGTTCAGCGCCCCGGTCTTCCTGCTGCCACAGGCCGTAGACAATCAAAGCGAATGCCACCAACCAGATAAAAACGTTGAGGATGTTGAATAAGTTTCCGCCAAACAACCAGAAGGCCGTCGCTGAAAC
>JBNKDB010000326.1:0-5657 GCA_050288045.1 Anaerolineales bacterium
CGATCACACGTTCTCCACGATCCACACTGATGTCTGAAAACATATCGATCAACTCAACTCCGAGAATATCATTGACCAATCGCGCGTGACCAGGACGCGAGGTTTCAAAGAGTTGGCGGCGCGCATCCCTGACCAGGGCGCGACCTTCTTTATTCTCGATCAATTTTTCTTCTGCCGGGGTCAGCACGCCGCGCAGGCGCACGATCACCATATCATTGATCAGGTAAGTGCGCGCTTCTAAAGGACCGCGACCGAGGTGTTCTTTCTCGAACTTGACGATCTCTTTCGTAAAAGCGGCCTCGATTTCACCTTTGGTTCTTTTCTGGGCCTGGTTCTTCATGTGTTTTTCTCCGCGATTCGTTACCCAATAATTATAATCGCTTTGCGCCGGTGAATATACCTGCGAGTTCAGTATACTCCAGGATCAAATCGCCATCCGCTTCCAAACCGTGCCCACCTCTCATTTCTAGGCATCAAAGCGCAGCACTACTTCGTCCAATTTCTTTCTTGGTCCTACCATCGTGACGCGATCACCCATTTCGAATTTCGTAAAGCCGCGGGCAACCAGCGTATGTCCATCGCGTTCGATGGATAAAACCAAAACATCCAATGGCAGCCGCAAATCTCGCAGGGTCAACCCGGTAAGATTTGGATTGCGAATTTCCTGATCGATCATCCCCTGGTCCTCGTCACGCCCCAATAACAAGGAAGTCCCTACTGGTGCACGCACAAAATGTTCCAGGAGGCTGATCACTGCGGTTTGAGGCTCAACCACCAAGACGCCAAGCTTTTGAAAGCGCTCATAGTCGATGCAATCTCTCAAGCGCGCCACCAATGTGTTGGTGCCAAAGTGTTCGTATGCGATCTCGAAAATCTGGTAACTCAAGTCGTTGGGCAAGAAACTTACAATCGCATCTGCGTGCGCCCCACCAAGGGCTTGCAGCGTTTCCAAGTCCAGTCTATCGACCTGCTCAACTACAATATCAGGCGCATCGACTTTGCTAGCTTCGGCAGCATCCAGACAAACCAATTTGACCTGCCAGTTATGCCTTTGGAGTTGGCGTGCCAGCGTAATCGATTGGGGCCGCAACCCAAAAATCAACGCGTCTCGAATACCATCGAAGGCGGCGGGGGTGGCCCGCAGGTGGGATTCCCCAACCCGGTTGATGACCCATTTGAAGAAGGGCGGGCCTACAATCTGGTTGACAACAATCACCGCAATGATCACGGTAGCAAAGGCTTCTCCCCAAGCGGGAAATTCCACCGCCACCTCTTTTGCCAGCCCCAAACCGACCCCGGCCTGGGTGACATAAGCCATCCATGCTAAACGGTTATGCTGTATGGGATCTTTGGCAATCATGCCCCCGCTAAACGATCCAATAAAGATGCCCACCAAACGGACTGCGAACAGTGCCAGCGCAATCGGCCAGGCCGCCAGCAGAATGTCCAGGGCCAAAGAAGCGCCGGTAAGGGTAAAGAAAAGAATATAAATTGCCGGAGCAACCTGGTGCAAGATGCGGGAGAAATCGTCACGATAGTTGCTAAAACTGGAGATCAGAAATCCGCCGATCATACAAATGAGTAAGGGCTCGAGCAAAACCTCAAAAGACAGGTTCCGGTGAGTCACCGTTCTCAACCACTCCGAAAACAAGAAAACCCCATATCCTAAGATCAAAACCAGCGCCTGTTTTATCACCTGGGGCAATTTTGTTGTAAGCACGACCTGAACAATTTGATAGAGCAGATAACCAATCCCGATTGACCCCAATAGTTCCAAGACCAATAAACCGATGAACCCAAAGTCAAAGGGCAAATTGGTCAACAGGGCATCGGCTACGGATGAACTGATCCCAAACAGGACGATAACCGCCACATCCATAATCACCGTAACCCCCAGGGCAGTGCGGGTAAATGGCCCTCTGGCCTTTAATTCGTTCACAATCGCAATTGCAGATGAAGGGGAACGCGCCACTAAAATCGCCCCACCCAGGATGGCCACGGCAATTCGGCCAGAGAGCGGCATGGCTTGTAAAAAGGGAATGTAGTCCGCCAAGAAAATAAGTGTTAGCGTACCCAATGTAAAAGTAGAAAGCACCAACCCGACAGTAACCCAGGCAATACTCCACATGCGGTCGCGCAACTCTTTGATATAAAGCTCATTACCAGCCGCAAAAGCGATCACGGCCAAGGCAATTTCGTCGATAAAGCGCAGGTTCTCAATCACTTCAACCTGGAGTAAGCCCAACACATAAGGTCCGGCAATTAATCCCGTAAACAAAAAACCGCTGATCAAAGGCAATTTAAAGCGATTGAAAAAAGCACCAATTTGTTTGGCTGCAAAGGCAATGATTGCAAAACTGGCAATATAAACGGAGGATGTCAGCATAATTTCCATAATACCTGCTTTGAGGGAAGAAACCAATAGTTATTCTCTTTTTAGGAACCGATCACAATGTTACACTAGCCAGCATGATCTGTGAAGATTATAACAATAGCGTTCGACAAAGCGAGCCGGGCTGTTTCATGCCATGAAGAACAAAAGCGAAACCTATACAGTGAAAGACACCAATGCCGATTTGCGCCATTATTTGGCTGGGTTACGAAGAAAGTCACAGCGATTTTCGAGCTGGCTGCATGCGTTGCGGTATGCAATCAAGGTGTTCGTGTTCATTTACAATCGGTGGAAGCTTTGCAAGCAGAAGTATCCCCCTTATTCACCACCTCCTCTGAAGCATCCATCTTATCGATAATTGTTTGTGTGTTATGATAGAGCGAAAGAGCTTTCATATTGCCTTTCATAAAGGCGTTATTTACTTTCATTTTGAGGAATTTACATGTCTGTAATAAAAAAACCTACGATTTATGATGTGGCCGAATGTGCGGGGGTAAGCATCACCACCGTCTCGCGTGTGTTGAATACACCTAATAAAGTGAATGCAAGCACACGCGAGAAAGTATTGGAAGCCATTGATTCATTGAACTTTGTTCCCAAGGCCGAAGCTCGAGCCCGCGCCATGCAGCATACCGGCCACATTGGGGTGATTTCTCCTTTTTTTACTGCACCCTCTTTTATCCAGCGGCTGCGCGGGATTGCAGAGGCGTTGTCTCCTGAGAAATACGAATTGGTCGTTTATACCGTCGATTCGGTCGACCATTTACATGGGTATCTAAGCAGCTTGCCGCTGACCGGCAATCTGGATGGCTTGATTATACTCTCTCTGCCAATCGACGAGAGTGAAGTGGACCGGCTCGTCGATCATGGCCTGTACACCGTGATGATCGAATATCCCCATTCGAAGTTGAATTGTGTGGAAATCGACGATGTGGCAGGCGGCCATATGGCGGCGACGTATTTATTGAAGCAGGGGCACCGCCGGATTGCTTTCCTGGGCGATACCGATTTGCCGGAATATGCCATCCATCCGGTAAGCTTGCGATTGAGCGGGTTCCGGCAGGCGCTGAACGAAGCCGGACTGGAATTGCCGGACACTTTCGTTCGCCTAGCTCCATATTCACAAGAGCAGACGCGCCAGGTTGCTAAAGAGCTACTCAACTTGCCCGAACCACCGACCGCCATTTTCGCGGCGACTGATTTCCAGGCTTTGGGCGTGCTCAAAGCGGCTCGCCAATTGGAGCTAAAAGTGCCGGAGCAATTGGCCGTCCTCGGTTTCGATGACCTTGATATGGCCGAGTATGCCGACCTGACCACGATTTCCCAGCATTTGGATGAGTCGGGCAGGTTGGCAGTAGAAATCTTGCTGGGGCAAATCAAGACGCCTTCCCGGCTGCCTAGGCACGTAAAGATTCCGCTTACTTTGGTCAAACGCCAAACCGCGTAAAAAAGCGCCTGTTGACTCTTTGGGGGAAAAGATGTATACTCGATATGAAAGTGCTTTCTAGATATTACTTCCGATTGCACTGCATCCCCTTACCCCCCATCCAATCAATTTTTAGGAGGTTCACCTAATCAAAATCTAAATTCGAAACCCTAGGGACAAATTTTTGCAAGTGAAACCTGATATATGTTCTAAAGAGGAAAAGGAGAAATGAAAAACAAACCCGTTTTTTGGTCTTTAATCAGTGTGTTGGTGCTGCTGGCTATGCTTGTTTCGGCCTGTGGGGCACCGGCAACCACTGCTCCTGCTGAAGAAGAACCAGCAGTTGAAGAGCCTGCCGCCGAGGAACCTGCGGCTGAAGAACCGGCCGCCGAAGAACCGGTGGCTGAAGAGCCTGCGGCCGAAGAACCCGCCGCTGAAGAAATGCTCTCTTGTGGGACGGAACCTGTTGTGCTCAATGCCTACTTTGAGACCGGTTTCGACCTTCCCTTCGACCTTGCCGAAGAGTTCACCAATCAGTATCCCAATGTGACCTGGGACATCAAGCAAGACCAGTTCACCAACTTGATCAACTCGACCCCGCGTTTGCTCTCCGGGGATAACCCGCCAGACCTCATCCGCCTGCCAACCATGGTCTCGTTCGCCAATCAGGGCCTGCTCATGGACCTGGATGGCTACGCCGCTGAATTTGGCTGGGACGAATGGCCTGTGCCTCAGCTCGACCAGAACCGCGTTGCTGAAGACGGCACGCGCGGCTCGGGGACGCTCTACGCTATGGGTCTCAACTACAGCCTGACCGGTATTTTCTACAACAAAGAATTGGCCGCCCAGATCGGGATGACCGAACCGCCGCAAACCCTGGCCGAGTTCGAAGACCTGCTCGCTGCCGCCAAGGATGCTGACTTGCTGCCGATCATGCAGTGGGGCAGCGCCAAGAGTGGTATGGGCCTGGCCTTCCCGCTGCAGGCGCTAATGGCGTCTGTTGGCCCGGTCGGACCGATCAATGACTGGATCTACCAGAAACCTGGTGCTACCATCAACACCGAGTCGAACCTCGTCGCTGCCCAGCACCTCGAGCAGTGGATCCAGAATGGCTACTTCCCGACCGACATCAACGCCATCGAATATACCGATGCCAATGCCCGCTTTACCGCTGGTGAGGGTGTCTTCATCTTCAACGGTGACTGGCAAAATGCTGGATACGATGCAGATATGCCCGGTAATGTTGGCTTCTTCCTGATGCCGCCTGCTGAAGAAGGTGGTTCACCTGCCGCGATGTCCGCTCCGCTGACATTCGGTATCGCTGCCAATGCTCAGAATGCAGATTGTGCAGCATTCTTCCTCGACTGGGTTGCCACGAACGATACCGCGCGCGAGATCGACGTTGCGGTTGGTGGTTCCAACCCCGGCGGCCCCTCGGGCAGCGTCATGCCTGCTGTAGCTGAAGGTTCGGTTACCAATGAGACGCTCGCTGCCGGTCCGGTGATCGGTGAAGCGGGTACGTCGATGGACTTCATCGCCAACGCCACCAGCGCCATCTTTGCCCAGGGCTGGACGCCTGAGCTTCAGAAGATGGTTGGCGGCAAGCAAGATGCAGCCGGATTACTCGAAGCTGTTCAAGCTGAATACGAGCGAGAACTCGCTGAGTAGCGGTGATTGCCGCAGGACGATGCCTGCACTCGCTATAATGACACTCAAATGATGACGTCAGACAATCGCTCCACGGCTCCCGCAAACTCCCGGCGGACTCCCCCTAATAAGGCAGTCCGCCGGGAGACCATCACTGGCTGGATGTTCGTTTTGCCCGCTCTGTTGATGTAC
>JBNKDB010000327.1:0-4898 GCA_050288045.1 Anaerolineales bacterium
CGAAGAACTGGATGCCGATTGGTCAACCGTGCGGATCGACCAGGCCCCTGCCGATCCGGTTTATGGTGACCAGGTCACCGGCGGCAGCGTCAGTATTTCTGGAAATTACAGCCGCCTGCGCCAGGCTGGGGCTACCGCCCGGCAAATGCTGGTCAATGCTGCTGCAAAAATCTGGGAGGTTTCCCCCGAGCAATGCTACAGCGCGAAAAGTGTAGTTTATCAAACGGGCAGCGATGAACAATTGACCTATGCCGAACTGGTCGAGACTGCTGCCGAAATGGCTATTCCTAACGCACCAGATGTCAGCACCAAAGACCCGGTCGATTTCAAAATCATTGGCTCGGGGTTGGGGCACTATGATACGCTCGACATTATCACCGGCAAAGCCAAATACGCCTCCGACCTCACCTTGCCAAATATGCTTTACGCCACGCTCACCCGCTGCCCGGTCGTTGGTGGTACGCTCCAAAGCTATGACGACAGCAAGGCGCGCGCCGTCTCCGGCGTGGTCGATGTTTTCGAAACCGAAAACCGCATTGCTGTACTGGCCGAGAATACCTGGGCCGCCATCCAGGGTCAAAGGGCGCTGGAGATCGCCTGGGACGAGGGCAAGAACGCCGATTTGAGCAGCGTAGGCTTGCTGGACGATCTTACCCAGCGGCTGGGCGAACCCAAATTCGAGCCTGAAGCAGATCGCATCCAACTCGATTACGACATTCCCTACCAGGCCCATGCCCCGATGGAACCAATGAACTGTCTGGCCGATGTGCGCACCGACAGTTGCGAAATCTGGGCACCTTCTCAGAACGTGCAGGATGCTAAAAATACTGCCCGTCGGATCACGCGCCTGCCAAATGACGCTATCACCGTCCACGTCCCCTTGATCGGCGGCGGTTTTGGCCGCCGTCTCCAATCCGATTACGTGGCCGAAGCGGTCACACTTTCTCAACACGCCGGACAACCGGTCAAGCTCTTCTGGCTGCGCGAGGACGACATCCGCCACGACTTTTACCACCCGCTCAGCCGCACCCGCGCCACCGCAGTGCCCAGTAGCGGCTTTGCTACCGTCCAGGTGAATACTGCCAATGCCCCCATTCCAACCGGAGCCTGGCGCTCCGTTGAAAACTTTCCACAGGCTTTCGCCCACGAAAGCGCCATCGATGAACTCGCCGCTCACCTGGGCGTCGACCCCTACGAATTCCGTCTGGAAAATCTCTCCGGACGCGGCCGGGCCGTGGTCGAACTGGCTGGGTCGATGGCTGGCTGGGGAGAGCCGCTGCCCGAAGGTTGGGGACGCGGCATCGCTTACCACGCCACCTTTGGGGTGACCCATGTCGCCCAGGTCATGGAAGTATCCATAGGCGAGAACGGCAACATCCACGTCGAACGTGTCTTTTGCGCCGTAGACTGCGGCCAGGTCGTCAACCCAGACACAGTAGTGGCGCAAATGGAAGGTGCAATTGCCTTTGGACTGACCGCGGCGCTGAAAGCCAGAATCACGGTAGCGAACGGCCGCATCCAGGAAAGCAACTTCCACGATTACCCGCCACTGCATATGAATGAAATGCCACAAATCGAGGTACATGTCCTGGTGACGGATAATCCGCCCAGCGGCATCGGCGAGATGGGCGTTCCGCCCACCGCCCCGGCGCTTGCCAATGCGATCTTTGCCGCCACCGGTAAACGCATCCGGCACCTGCCCATCCGCCCGGAGGATATTCTTGCTAAGTAAATTTTGGCCGCGTCCACGCGCACACCAATACCATCAAAGGAACGTCGCATGTCAGAAAGCGCCCGAAGGCTGCTAGTCCGCGGTACCGCGGCTGCCAGAGCCAAAGATGTCGATCAAGCCCGCTACTACCTGGAATGGGTCTTGACTACGGACTCAAGCGAAGACCAGAAAATCGAAGCCTGGTATTGGCTCAGCGAGATTGCCGAAACTCCCGACGCCAAACGTGATTACCTGGAAAACGTGCTCAGCAGTAATCCCATGGACCGCCGCGCCCGGCGTGCCCTGGCAATCCTCAACGGGCAACTCTCTCCGGACGAGATCATCGACCCCGACCAATACACCCAACCGCAAAGCGAAGCCCCGGTCGATGCCGAGGGCCAACGCTTCGAGTGCCCTACCTGCGGCGGGCAGATGGCTTATACACCCGATGGGCGCAGCCTGGTGTGTGAATACTGCCGCAACCGGGAACAAATCAAGAGCGGGAAGAACTCATTCGAAAATGATTTCCTGGTCAGCATGGCAACTGCCAAAGGGCACAGCAAGGTCTACAACCTACGCTCTTTCGAATGTGCCGGCTGCGGAGCAATATACATACTCGTCCCCGAAAACCTGACCATCAGCTGCCCACACTGTGGTGCAAATTATGCAACCGTACACAGTGAAACCCGGGAAATGATCCCGCCACACGGCATCATCCCGGCCGCCGGGACGGAAGAACTGGCTGAGGAAACCTTCCTGGCATGGCTGGAAAAGAAGGCGCCCAAAGCCCAGGCGCACATCGACTGCATGCAAGGCGTCTACCTGCCGGTGTGGACATTCGATATTACCGGCGACCTGCCCTGGAACGCCATGCAGTATAAATCCCAAGACAGTTACGATACCTCGTTTGGCCTTTCCTTTGGAGGCAGTTCTTCATCCAACAAGGAATGGCAGCCGATCAACGGCAATAAATTCGTACTCTTCGATGACGTACTCATCCCCGCCAGCGCCCCACTACCTAAGGGTTTTGCCGACGTCTTGGAACATTACAACCTCCAGAACGTTGTCGAATTCAACCCCAAATACCTGGCAAGCTGGCTGGCAGAAACCTATCACATCAAACTCTCCGACGCCGCCCTGGATGCCAGGGCCAAAGCCTTGAAGCTGGCGAATGAAATCATCAAGAAAGGCATTATTGACGGGCCAACCAAAGATTTCCGCGTCAATTCCAGTCAATTGTTGATCGAGTCATACAAGTTGATCCTCGTGCCGGTCTGGATTGTCGATTATTCGGTTGAAGGCAAGAAATATACTGTCACCCTGAACGGCCAGACCGGTTACGTGAGCGGCGACAGCCCCCAGACAAAAGTCGGCAAGCTGATCGATTGGCTGCTTGAATAGACAAAAAGGTCAGCGTAAGAAATTCTTTTTGGATTGAAACGTGATTAACCTGTACGCTGATATGCAATCATGTAAACTTTATATTGCACCACTAGATCGTAAGAAACGTTGCGCGTTTTTTATGCATTGAAGTCTCGAAAGAGATAGGACACCGTAGTAGAAAATGTATCCAGAAAAATTTGGGCGTTACGAAATCGAGTGCCAACTCGGACGCGGGGGCATGTCCGTTGTATACCTGGCGCATGACCCGCGCGTAAAACGCAACGTGGCGGTCAAAGTAATGAACCTCGCTTTGACCACAGACCCGTTGTATCGTTCTCGCTTTAAGCGCGAAGCGGAGATCATCGCCAACCTGGAACACCCCAACATTGCCCCAATTTACGATTTCGGCGAACACGACGAACAACCTTACATCGTGATGCGCGCCATGATGGGCGGCTCCCTATCGACCCGCCTGCAAGACGGCCCGATTCCGATCCACGAGAGCATCCGGATCCTGGCGAAGATTGCCCCGGCACTAGACAAAGCCCATGAAAAAGGCATCATTCACCGCGATCTGAAACCCGGTAATATCCTCTTCGACCAGGAAGACGAACCCTACATCACCGATTTCGGTATCGCTCACCTTACCCAGGCCATGCAAGACCTGACCAGTTCCGGCGCGATGATCGGCACACCGGCGTATATGAGTCCTGAACAGGTCGAAACCATCCAAGACATCGACGGGCGCAGCGACCTCTATTCGCTGGGCGTGATCCTGTTTGAAATGCTGACCGGCCAAAAGCCTTACGAGGCCGATACGCCGATCCATTTGGCGATGAAACACCTGCAATCACCGGTACCCAATATCCTGGAATTCAACCCCGGGCTGCCACCCGGCTGCGAGACGGTGATCTGGAAAGCGCTGGCTAAGAACCGCGAAGAACGCTACGAAAGTGCAACTCAACTCGCCGAAGCGCTTGGTCGGGTCTATTACTCCAACATGGATACGCCGATCTTTGACAGCAACCTTTTCTCGACCCCAATCCCATTCGCCCAATCCGGGTCGCGCGTTTCCACCGGCCAAGCTTTCACGCCCGATCTACATGGCTACGTATCCACTGACACACCTTCCGGAGAATCCACGCCGCCCGATGCCAACCTGACCCCTACACCCGGCGCGCTGGAAACCGAGCAAACCCTGCAATTTCCGCCAGGGCTAGGCCCACAGCGGACAGTCTCATTCACCTGGCTGTTTGTACTCGCCGGGATCATCACCATTGCGCTGATCTATTTAGCTTTTTCAGGCGCGCTGCACCAGGCCGGGATTGCCGCAGTCCCCAACATTACCCCAACCGAGGCAGTCGCGGCCGTTGCCACCCAGCCGCCGGAAGCAACTGCGGCTGTGGTCGAGCCACAGCCAGTCCTGGAAGCCACTTCCACAGTCGAACCCACCACGACACCCACCAGTGTCGTCCTCCCCGTTTCGTTGCCGCTCACGATCGACAACGTCGACCAGATTACCGAAATTGGCCGCCTGGGGAATGGCGTCATCCGCCAAATTTCCGTCCACCCCGATGGGGATAAATTCGCAATTGGCGGCAGCCTGGGAATCTGGATCTACGACCTGAATACATTCGAGTCGCTTGAATTCATCGAATCCCAAACCCGGGTGATCAACGCGGTCGCCTGGTCACCGGATGGTAAATACCTGGCTTCGGCCAGCGGGGACGGCAGCGTCTTCGTGCGCGATATGGAATTGGAGCTAGTGCTCTTCAAATTCGAAGACCTCGGCGCGCCGGTAAAT
>JBNKDB010000328.1:0-14330 GCA_050288045.1 Anaerolineales bacterium
GTTTCATATTGGCCCCAGGGCCGAGTAGTACGTCAACATTCAGTGCAATACACTCTTCTGCCAGCGCTTCACCCATCTCGTGGATCAGGTCCACATCCCAGGTTGCAGCCAGGCAGGACGCAGTGGGAAAGCAGGTGGCCGGAAGGCTGGACATCATCAGCGAACTCGCATCAGGAACGCGCCGTACGCCATGCGGGCCGTCGGAAACGATCATCTCAGGGATGCCCAGGCGTTCTACCGGTATAGTTGTCCAGGCGCTTGCCCCTGTACAAAGGGCAGCTTTCTCTTCGAGCGTCATTTGAGCGAGTATTGATTTTATATTTTTCATTACACATCTTCCTCTTTAGAGATCAGATATATTCGTCAGGCTCAAATTGGCGGTAGACGTTACGCCAGAGAGTCTTCTTTCCATCGATCTTAGGTTCCTCGGTGTTCGTACACCGTTGAGAGGTCCCATTCCTCATAGATCTTTGGAACGTCACTGATCAAGCGTTTCGTATACGGTTCTTTCGGATCCAAGATCACTTCATCCGCAGACCCACTTTCTACGAATTTCCCATGCTCCATGATATAGACCGTGTCGGACACGTAATATGCCAGGCCAATATCGTGGGTGATGAAAATCGGCGTCATCCCGACCTCATCGCGAAGCTGCATCAGCATATCCAGAATGGTAGCTCGCGAACAGGCATCGATCATCGAGGTAGGTTCGTCAGCTAACAGGATCTTCGGTTTCAACAAGAAGATCCGGGCGATCATCAGGCGCTGCTGCTGTCCGCCGGAAAGCTCGAAGGGGTACTTGTTGGTCAATTCATCGAACTTGAGGTTGACAAAGCTACATGCCTCTGTCATCATTTCTACTTTTTTCTCATAGGGGAGGCGACCGCCACCGCGCATGCGGATACAGTCCAGCAGCACGGAATCGATCTTGTTGAAGATGTTGTAGGAAGAGAATGGGTCTTGGAAGATAGCCTGGATGTTTTTCCAGTATTCTTTCCGTTTCCGCGCCGAACTGATGTCGCGCTTTTCTCCCTGGAAGTAGATATCTCCTTCGGTGGGATTGATCAATCCCAGGAGCATCTTTGCCAATGTGGTCTTTCCGCTGCCAGATTCGCCCACGATGGAGATGACTTCACCTTCGTAGAAATTAAAATCGACGTGATCGACGGCTACTGTTTTTTGCTGGCCCAAACCAAATACTTTGGTAAGCCCGGTGCCTTGTAAGCAAACTTTTTTATCTTCAGTCATTTTTATAAGCCTTCCGCAGTTCTTTTTCTGAGAAGATACAACGATAGGAGCGGTCACCTTCGATATGGCGCATTTCCATTGCAGAAGTTATGCATTCCGGCTGTACGTACTTACAACGTTCTGCAAACCGGCAGCCAGACGGCGGGTTTTTCAGGTTCGGAGGAACACCCGGGATGGCAGTCAGTTTGACGTCTCGCAGACCTTCTTCCGGCACGATGATCGAACCCATCAGGCCTTTGGAGTAAGGGTGGAGGGGATCGAACACGGCTTCGTGCGCGCTGGCTTTCTCCACGATCTGTCCGGCGTACATCACCATGATGTCGTCGGTCACGTTGTAAAGCAGCGGCAGCTCGTGCGTGATGAAAATCATCGATTTGATGAAGCCGTCTTCCATCAAGTCCCTGAGCATACGGATGACCATTTTCTGAGAGGTCACATCGAGTGCAGAGGAAGGCTCATCAGCGATCAGAATTTTCGGCGTAAGAATGACCGAAATGGCGATCACCGTGCGCTGCTTCATACCACCGGAGAGTTCAACCGGGTATTTTTGCAACACATCGGCCGGAAGCCCCAGCAGTTCGAAGCGTTCCCGGGCCATCTCGTAGATTTCTTTTTTGGTGGTCTTTGGTTGGTGAGCCTGGATCACATCCTCGATCAGGTGAATGACCTTTTGGGTTGGGTTGAGGGCATTCATGGCCGCTTGAGGGATATAAGCGATCTCGGTTCCCAAAATCGATTTACGCACATCATCGGGGTTCATCCCAGAGATATTGCGGCCGTCGATGATGATCTCTCCGCTGGTATAGTGTAGTGGTGGGAAATAATAGCCCATCAGGCTGAGTGCCAGCGTTGATTTGCCGCAGCCGGACTCGCCTGCAATTCCCAGCGACTTTCCTTCTTCGACCTTCAAAGAGACGTGATCAACCGCGTAAATGTCTTCTCCAAACCGGGTGATATATTTGGTGGTCAGTTCGTTGACTTCTAGCATTACTTTTGACATAGTGGTCACCTAATCTCTCAAAGCCGGATTGAATACCTGATCGAGGCCGGTATTCATCAAATTCATCGAGAACGAAATCAGTGCGATTGTAATGATCACGGGGAAGTATGCCCACCATTTACCCAGGATTTGCGCCTGGTAGATCATTGCCCAGTTCATCATCAAGCCCAAGGTTGGCACTTCTGTGGTCCTAGGCCCTAACCCGAGGATCGACAAACCGGCTTCTGCCAGAATGCCGGATGAGATTTGCAGGATCAGCGCCATAATTACATAAGAAGCGATATACGGTAGAATGTCGGCGAGGATGATGTGAACCAGTGAGTGGCCAGACAGTTTCGACAGATTGACGTGATCGCGGTTGCGCAGTGAGATCACTTGCGACCGCACTGCCCTGGCCGTCCATACCCAGGACGTGAAACCGATCACGGTAGCAATTGTAAAAGCGCCGCGTTGTTCTTGCCCAATGCTGAATGAAATCAAGATCAACAGCACGAAACTGGGAATAACCGTGAAGAGGTTGGTTAGGAACATGATGGCGTCATCGACAAAGCCGCCAATATAACCGGATAGCAATCCCAGGATCAGGCCGATCGGGGTAGCGATCGTACCGGCCACGAAACCGATCTCTAAGGATACTCTGGTAGCGGCGACCAGTTCCGTCAATACGTCGCGGCCAAAGTTATCGGTGCCCAGCGGCAGTAAGCGCACGTTGGCTACTTGGCTGACGTTCACATATTTCGACTGTTCGAGAAATGTTTTCTCTTCCAGAACGCCCGTGTCTGGGTTGGCTAATGCAATCGTAACGCCATCGGTTGAAAGCAGCCCTTCAAGCGATTTGTTGAGCCGGATATAGTAGTTCCGGTCAGCATTGGTCATCCCCTTGATCTTCAGCGTGGAATCGAAATTGTTTATCCATAGATCCATCAGCTTTTCGGTGTCTGTGATGTCGATCTGATCTTCAGCAACACCGGCTCCTATCAGCCATTCCTGCATGGCAAGCCGATCCTCATCACCTAATTTACTGGCGATACGTTTGTCGGCGGCATCATCCAGGTTCAAGATGAACTGGGGCGCTTCGATGCTGTCGTAAACATTGACGTAGATTCCAGGCGGGAAGAAGGTGCCCTGCCCAATAATTTGTAACGGTTTGTCGGTGATTAGCAATGGGTAAAAGATTACGGTAAGCAGGATCGCTGCAAAGACGACAAAACCGATCACAAAGTTGGAGGAGCGAAATACTTGTTGAAGGATATGTTTCATAATGCAAGCTCTCCTTTATCAGTCAGCTTGTGCGGCTTTGATGCGAGGATCGAGGAAACCGTAGATGATCTCGATCAGGAAATTGGCGCTCAATACCATGAGGGTGATGATCAGTGTGGTAGCTGAGATCAGCGGGTAGTCTCCGCCCAATACGGCGGTCAGGATGGTAGAGCCAAGTCCGGGATAGCTAAAGATGATTTCCGCTACCAGCGCGCCGCCGACCATGGTACCGATTGATAACGCCAAGCCGGTGATTTGGGGAAGCATGGCATTTCGAAAAACGTAACCGATGATCTTGCGGTCTTTGATGCCCAAGAAGCGGCTGTATTTTACGTAATCAGCATTCAGTTCGTAGATCGACATCGAGCGCATGCCAATCGCCTGCCCACCGATTGTAATCAGCACAATCGACCAGAATGGCAGTTGGTAGTGGACGATCACCGATTTTATAAAATTCCAACTGAAATTGGGAATCAGGTCGAACCCATAACCGCCCGAAGTTGGGAACCATTTCAATGAGACGCCGAAAATGACTAACAAAATTACGGCCATACCAAACGCCGGTAGGTTGCTTACAAAAATACTGATCGGCATGATGACCTTGTCGAATGCCCCTCTAAGATAAGCAGCCAGGGCGCCCAGTGTATTCCCGATCAGCCAACCGGCAATGATCGCGGGGAACTGGAGTGCAATCGTCCACCAAATCGAAGCCTGGAGCACGCTTGACACGGTGCGGGGATATTGGCTGATCGAATAACCAAAATCACCTCTTAAAACATTGCCCATATAGATAAAGAATTGCTGGATCATCGGTTTGTCTAGGGCAAATAATTGGGTGTATTGCTCGTAAATGGCCTGGACACCGGTTGCATTGGACATACCCTGAGCCAGCCGCGATACGATGGCCGCCACCGGGTCACCCGGCATCATGCGCGGCAAAATGAAATTCAGGATGAATGCCGCAACCAATGTAACTACGAACCAGAGCAGCTTGATTAGGAAATAATTGCGATACCCTTTCAACGCTACCTCCTATAAAAACTCATTTGCAGTAAGAGAGACTAAAGGTGACAGCCACCTGCCTCAACCAGAAATTGGTCTACAGTCTTAGTGTATACGACAATGAGTGCAGAATGACTGTCACTAGTTTGGTGCATTACAGCCATGCTCCAAAAGGAGCATGGCTGTTTTCTGGTTTATGGTCTACTCGCCAACCAGCTCTAGGTTATAGAGGCATGCAATGCTCCACCCGTCAGTGCAATCGAGCGGGGGAACGGGCGGGTTGGTGCCATCTTCCGCGTGCGGGAAGTTGGTCCAAACACTCTCGTTCACGGTGTGGAAAGATTGCGGGCGATACATGAGTGTGAAGGAGGGGACTTCGGTCAGGTAAATCTCAACCAATTGGGTGTACATGTCCTTCAACTCAGCTTCGTCGGTTGTGGTAGGAATGGCGTTGATCAATGCATCAGCATCCGGATTGGAATACTGACCCCAGTTGCCGTTCCAGTTGCTGGCCATACCAACGAACTCAGAGCTCATCAGGTGGCGGATGCGGCTCCAGGGCTGGGTTGGGCCAGCGCCATCACTCCACATCATGAAGATGTCATAGCCTTCGGGAAGGGGAGCATCGGAGACGGTCACAACGGTCTGGTACACGGACCATTCAGGATAGTTGGTGGTGATGTCGATACCAATTTCAGCACCGGCGGCGGCAACAACTTCGATCGCTGCTTGCCAGTCGGACCAGCCGTTCGGGCAGGTGGCGATGTAGTGCAGGTTCTCGCCGTTGTATTCGCGCCAGCCGTCACCATCGTTATCGACAATGCCAGCTTCGTCGAGCAGCGCAATTGCGCCTTCAATGTCGTTACCGGCCCATTGCAGGTCAGCAACTGCGTCGTGATCGAACAGAGCTTGCTCACCCGGGGTCGGGTTCATCAACGAGCGCGGTACCTGATCGAAGGTAGCGGACTGGTTGGTCATGGCGTTGGCAATGATGGTCGGGTAGTCGACTGCCATGGCGATGGCTTTGCGGACGGCAACTTCATTCAACCCAGGGGAATTCAGGTTGAAGTAAGCGGTCGGCAGGCTGGCGCCAATGCCGTAAGGAGCATCGGGCAGGTAGGTGGAGATGGGCAGGCCATCGACCAGCCACAGGTCCTGAACGTTGGAGTTGAACTGCTGGCTAACGTCGACTTCACCGGCTTGCAGGGCGGTCGTACCAGCGGCATTGTCCTTGAAGATCGTGTGGGCAAGGTACTTCGGAGCGGGCAGCGAACCCCACATGCTGGCATCCTGACCCCAGTAGTTGTCGTCACGGATCATGACAACTTTGGTGTCATCGGCAAAGTAAGGACCGTAAGGGCCAGAGAAAACGACATCTTCGGCGGGATCAGCCAGGAAGGCGGTGGCGTCTTCACCAACGCGGGCTTCCAGGGTCTGGGTCCAGGCCTTCTGCATGACGTAGTTGCTGCTGACATAAGAGGCAACAATCAGCGGATTGACGGCGTTGCCATCTTCGTCCAACTTGGCCTTGACTGTAACGGTCATGTCGTCAACGGCGACGATATCTTCAATGTAATCCGTGCTGCCGGTGCCGGTGGGGGTGCTGTACTTGAGGTGGGTAGCCCAGGTGTAGGCAACGTCTTCAGCGGTTACCGGGGTACCATCGCTCCAGTGGGCAGCAGGGTTGATCGAGAAGGTCAGTTCGGTGCGGGCGTCGTTCCATGCGTACGGGCCGTCAGCCAGCAAAGGATAAACCTGGCCGTCGAGCATGTTGTACAGGTAGGGGCTTTCGAACATGGTTACGCGGGCATTGTCGCCTTGAGCGATAGCCAGACCGTTGTTGTTGCTGCTGGAGTAAGGATTCCAGCCAACCACCGAACCCCACTGCTGGCCATTGAAGTAGAGGGTTTCATCGCGCGGCAGAGCGTTCGGGTCAGCAGGCTCTTCCATCATCTCTTCTTCGGCAGGCGCTTCTTCTTCGACCGGGGCGGCTTCTTCCATAGCAGGTTCTTCAGTCACCTCGGGCGTAGATGCACATGCTCCTAGCACCAAGCTCAAGACAATCAACAGGCTTGCTAGGACATAGAATCTCTTATACATCTGTTTTCTCCTTGAATGGATTTATAAAAATGGGATTTGACTTAAAATGGGGAAAGTATTGGCGTTCTGCAGCCACTTACAAAAGACCCCCACCAAAAAAGTTATGCGTTTGATGTGGTTTTTGTAGTTTGGCCACATTTTTTATAGGTGCCTCCTTTCTCGTTAGTCTATAGTAGATAGCGTGTTTAGAGAAGGGTACCGATAATACCCCTTAAGATTACAGCAGAAAAATGCTCCTGAAAATCAGGACTTTGAATGATTTCCGATAATATCAGAACGTAAAAAAACTAAAAAAAGTGTATGTTTTAGGGGATAGTTTACTTAAAAAAGTTACCCAATAGTGTATAATGAAGTTTGTTGGGTAACTTTTAGTTTCTAGGATGTGATTATGACCGGAACGAACATCCCTGTTGTCGAAGATAATTTTCTTGCGCTAGCTGATGAGCAGGTAAAGGTGGGGTCCGAAGCGTGGTATGCCTGGCTGGAGAAAAATAAGAAGTTTAAATATCAAGGGCGGCATGGGCATTTTTTGGCTAGATCCGAAACCCGGCGCAACAAAGGCGTGTATTGGTATGCGTATCGCCGCAGCGCGGGAAAACTTTCCAAGGTGTATCTGGGCAAACCAGAAAGCGTGACAGAAGAAAGCCTGGAGCAGGCGAGCGTTTCGCTCTCCGAGGCACAGTTTTCGAACAACGATAAGAAGAACCAACTGGCTACTTTTGAATCGCGTATCGATAATTCCTTCTTGCCCCAGACCAAAGTAAATGCGCCGCTGCTGCCCCGGAGATTATTACCCCGACCGCACCTGACCTTGATGATCGACACTCCCCTGACCTTGATCTATGCTCCGAGTGGCTTTGGCAAGAGTACCCTGATCAATTACTGGCGGCAAACCTGCGGCTTCCCGGTGGCCTGGTTGACAATTGATCGGAATGACAACCAGCCGACCCGTTTCTGGTATTCGTTGGTGATGGCTTTACAGTCGGTTGATCCCAAACTGGGCAAAGAGTTGTTCAATTATCTGCGCACCTCTCCCTCTTCGATTAGTGAAACCGAAGTGATTTCATTATTGACGAATGATATAGCTCAATTTCCGCAGTTGGGATTGGTGTTGGACGATTTCCATTACATCCAGGATTCCCGGGTTTTCGATTTCCTGCAATTGTGGCTGGAGCAATTCCCGCCCAATTTGCAATTGATCTTATCCGGACACCGCAAACCCCCGCTGGCTTTAGGTGATTTGCGCGCCAAAGGGATGCTGACCGAATTCGACACAAACAGCTTGCGTTTTTCTTTGGAGGAAGGTGTCAGCTATTTGCTTAAGCATACCCTCGACCGAGAGCTAGCCCACGCCGACCTCGAAAAGCTTGCCGGGCATACTGAAGGTTGGGCCGCCGGGCTGACCCTAACAGCCCTGGCTCTAGGAAAGCAAAAAGACTACCGCCAATTTGTCGACACGTATAGTGGCGCGCACATCTATTTCCGGGAATACTTCATGGAGGCGGTTTTACAACGTTTGCCCGTCGATATGGAGTCTTTCTTGCTGCGTACTTCGATTGTCAAACACCTGACCAGTGATTTGTGTGATGCGTTGACCGAGCAAGAGAATGGCGAGGAAATGCTCGCCCGTCTGTGGAACGAGAATTTATTCGTTATCCAACTCAAGGAAAAGAATTGGTATCGTTATCACGACCTGTTCGCCGAAATGTTGTTCGATCAGTTAAAAACCCGCTACCCTCAAGAAGTTCCCTCCTTGCACCTAAAGGCCGCTAAATGGTACAACGATAACCATGCCCCTGCCGATGCGATCTCTCACTTGCTGGCAGCTAAAGCCTGGGAGGAAGCAGCTATCTTGATCGAAGAAGCCGCCTTGCGTGAACTCGAACAGTTTGGAGAGGACTCACGCTTGTTGCGCTGGTTGCTTGAATTGCCGGAAAGTATCGTCCAGCAGCATCAGACGCTCTTGTTTGTGTATCTACAGCTGGCCAATGTGTCGCTGCCCAGAAAAAAGATTGAGCGTTTCATTTCCCGGATCGAAAACAACATTGCCTTGAAACCGGTTTATAAGCAAACCGAGGGCGAACGCGATGTGTTGGAAGAAATCAAACAAATTCATAAAGCCTGGGCAAAAGGGAAAACTTTTAGATTGCCTATCCTGGCGGGGGGACGACGCGAAAAGAATTGGAAGTTGCTCAGTAGTTTCCACTTGCTGCGCATTCCAAGTAATACTACTGTGGGCATTCCAGAAGATGAGATTTACCAATTCTATGAACGGGCAAAGGAACATAAGAACCTGTTTGTGATTCTAATGTCGGGAGGGTCTTACGCGCGGCGTAAAGTGATCAACGGCAAATTGAAGGCCAGCGAGAAGATCGCGCATCAGATCTTGCAGCAGGCTATTACCCTACGGGGCTCGCTGCCGGAACCGGCCAGTATTGCTTTGTTGGCATTGAGCCAGGTATATCTTGAGCGCCATGAGTTGGATCTGGCCCAAAAATTCCTACTGCGGGCTGTCGAAATCGATCCGAACCCAACCAGTACGAACGCCACGGTTTCGCTGGCCGTTGTGCGCTGCAAGATTCAGTTAGCACAAGGCCGGGCAGATAAAGCCCTGGTCACCATCCAGTCTATTCGAGAATTGCACGCCAAGCGTCCTTCCGGCCTTTGGAGCGACCTCGACTTGATGATTTATGAAGCTTTGGTGTATGTTCGACTTGGGAATCTTGCTCAAGCGGAAGTATTGTTGGATGAGGCGGACGAACTGGAGCGCTCTGCACTTTCGGATTTGGTAAGGGCAGAGGTTTATTTTCAGAATCAGCAATATGCACCTGCCGAAAAAATCTTGAGTAACCTGCTAAATGAAAATACGCCCAGTATTCAAGAAGAGGCGATCTTGGGTGTGCGTGTTTTGCTTTCAATGGTCTTGTTTGGGCAGCACAAGATCAACCAATCGCGCCAGATTATGGTGGAGGCTGTCCGGATAGCCGAGCCTGAAGATTTTATTCGCCCCTTTGTAGAGCGCGATGCTAAAATTTTGCCGATTCTTACCGTGATTCTGGAAACTGAAAAACTAACGCTTGAAGCTCAGAATTTCATCCGAAAGATTTTCGAGATCCTGGAAAGGATGGGGGTTGAACGGGTGCAAATTCCGGCGGAAGAATTGGTCGACCTGTCGATCGCGGCATCAATTACCGCCCGCGAGCAAGATGTGCTTTGTCTGTTAGGTGAAGGTAAGTCCAATCTTGAGATCGCGCGTGGTTTGTCGATTTCGGAAAGTACAGTGAAGACACACCTCAGTAATATATACGCCAAACTGAAGGTGGGCAACCGGGTACAGGCTGCCACGCGCGCCAGAGAGTTGCACCTGATCTAAGCAAGTAGAGAATTATTTCGTTTTCCAAACCACCTGCAATGCGCCGTGATCCAGCAGGACGTTTGAGGGTAGGCTTATTCTTCTATTGCCGGAGGTGCGGCAATGATCTTGTCTGCGAGCTGGTAGGTCATGGCATCTTCGGGGGACAGGTAGTAGAATCTTTCCTCCCGGCTGATCCAATCGAGCGGGATGTCGGAGTTGGCCTGGAAGAATTCCCGTTCGCGTTGGTACAACACCGTGTTGTTGGAGTAGGGATCGCCGTCGAATGGATAAGCGTGGGTGTGGATGGCAATCCGGGCATCTTCGATCATCATCCGCTCCCCGGTACCGCTCATAAATACCTTGGTACAGGCTGAAAAGCAATCGCCCAATGTGACGGTATTAACCGGCGCTTCTGAGGCCTGCATAGCATGTGCGATGGCGTATGCGTCTTTCGTATAGCCACCGATGGAGGTCAGGTACAGGGTGATCGGTTCTTGGTTGTCGATTTCATTCATGTAGGTCAATAAGGTAACGACCTTTTCCGTGGCAATTTCATTGATCCAGGTGTTTACCAGGATAATACGCTGCTGCACGAGCGGGTCTTCTGGGTCGAATTCCCAGGTCTCCAAGCCTTGCTGGACGGATTCGCTGACCCAATCGACGGGTATCTGTTCGGTGGGGGACATCTGGCTTAACCAGGAACTTCCTAGCGCGAGCACAAAGATCAGGGCGAAGGAACCGGCGAAACCAGCCAAGACCCAGGGCCATCTTTTGATAACCGTTTCGGTGCCCAGGGCATGTTCTTCAATATTAAGCAGGCTGTCGTCGATTTCGCGAATGCGTTGTTTCTTTTCGGGCTTTTTTTCCGGCAGGAAGCGTTCAAACAACTCGACATCGCGCCGCACGTGAGCCAACTGGGCGACGACCAGACGGTGATTTTCGGACTTTTTTGCCGGTGCATAGAAAGTTTGGATGGTGGAGACGATGCCCGCCAGGATGCCCGCGATCCCGGCTGCTACCTTGATATTCGGTTCTACGTTTTCCATAAGCAGGACCACTCCGGCGGTGATCGCCAGGATAATGGCCGGTAAGCCGATCAGGTAATGGGCCTGGTTGAGCTTTTTTGCCAGGGCAGTATTCGCTTTTTGGTCATCATTGACCTGCTGCTTCCAATCATTGATCAGTTTCTGGGTTTTGTAATCCACCATGACCTCCTAATAATTTCATCAAAGTGTTTTGTGGAGTTGGCAATTGCTGCGGCTGGCCGGACGAGGAGTGCACCCGGCATCGCGTAAGATTCCAGAGTCGCCAAATCCAAGAACTTATCTCTCGAAAGATATACCAGATAAGAGCAAAGCGACACCTATAATATGATGCTGAACGATAATCAAAACATTGGATAAAAACAGACAGAAGATACCTATCCATTATATCCCGGAATCGATTTGCGCCCCCACAAAATAGGCAATCAATAGAAGTGTTAAAAAGAAGCAGGGAGACCTTTGCCGAGTCTCCCTGCTCATGTAGTGGGCTGCTGCTTTGCTGGACCTTATATATTGGTCAATTGCATTTTGAAGTCAGCAGCTTCCTTACTTTCACGGTCGAGTACAGCCAGTACGGCTGCGATGGGTTGGTGGAGTTCGCCCACATCCATGCTTTGCATGCGGACGACTTCGGTCAAAGTGTTTTCGAGTTCGGTCAGCATCGAGTTCAACTGCGCTTCGGCCCGGTCCAGGGTGCGCGCCAGGCTTTCTACATTATCTCGCTGGGATTGTAGTGCTTGCAGAATGCTCTCCTGTTCTTTGCGCAGCACTTCGTCGTCGGTAGTTTCGAGCTTCAATTCGGCGGCTTTGATGCGGTCCTTGATGTCGGCCGGGCTGTCCGAGGTGATGCGGTGGTTCTCGACGATGGTCATGCGTTCGGCCAGGTTATAGGCGTTGTCGGAAAGTGTATTGACACCCGCCATCAGTGCGTGAAAGGCGCGTTGGTGACGGGCGCTGGTCTGCTGGATGGTGTTGTAAATGCGGATCTGCGAGCGCTCGATGCGGTCGATGGATTTCTGGAAGCGATAGGCCACCGTCGGACGCTTGGTCATGTTTTCCCGAATTTTGGTATTTGGGTCGCTGGTGACCAACACAACCATCACCACCCAGAGTACGATGCCGACCGGGAACAACCACCAAGCCGAGCACAGCCCGGCCGCGGCGGCCAGGGCCAGCATCATCAGGTTGATAGGGTTGGTCAGGGCAGATTTAAGCGCAGGGTTCATGGTGCCTCACGGATTAGAAGAAGGTGGCGATATCGCTGTAAATGTCGCGGATCGTGGTGGGATCGCCCTGGTATTGCTTGCCACCGGTGATATCAGAGATTTGCTGCAAGGTAGCTTCATCGGCGTTGTCGCCAAAACCAATCGTGAAAATCTTGATGGCGTTGCCGCCGCCTTCCTCCGAACGCGGCGCCAGCTCGGCGATCACGTCTTGCAGTGCATTGGTTGACATGGTGTCGACTCCATCGGTGAGCACCACAATGGCGCGGATGTGGTCGGGATTACCGTTCTCTTCCAGGCGAGCGTAGGCTTCCAGGGTGGCATCGTACAGGCGCGTGTCGCCTTGCTCGATCACGCCGGAAATGCGAGTCTGCACTTCGGAACGTTTTGGGCCAAGTTCGGAAAGTTCGCTCATTGTAATGATGTCGCTGCTGAACAGGATGATCTCAATCCGGTCGCGGTCATCCAGCAGGCCGACGAATTCCATCAGACTGGAGCGCGCCGCGGCGATCTTTTCGCCTTCCATCGAGCCGGAAATGTCCATCACCACGGTCAGGTCAACGGGTTTCTTGGTCTCCTGCCATAGGGTGAGAATTTCTTCGATCACGTCGGCAGAGGGCACAGGCAGCACGGTTTGCGGCTGGTTGGGATCGACGCCGTGTTGGGCGTCCAGCGGCGAGTCGAGCGCAATGCTCGGGTCGGCCGGGCGGAAACCGTATTCGATGGCCTTTTCTTGCTGGGGTGTGTCCAGCAGGAAATCGAGGAACAACTGGGCGGCCTCTTTTTGTTCGGCTGTCACCCAGGAGGCGTTCAGGATCACGTAGGGGTGATTGCTCCAGAAGGTGCCTTCTTCGGGGTAAATGGCGACCACCGGCAGCTGGCTGCTTTGCCCGTTCAGACGCGCAGTTTCCTGCTCGACGATCAGGTTCTCGTAGAGCACGGCGGCGCTTAAATAGGAGGGGCCGCGGGTGAACATTTTGTCGGCGAAGAAGCCGGTCGAGCGTCCGTAGTGGATGATGGCGCTTTCGACCGCGCTCATGAACTCGTAGACCTGATCGGTTTGTAAATCTTGCACGGTCAGATCGCGCTGCTTACCGGCCCCAGCGTAGGCTTCGGCGATGGTCGAAATCACGCCTGAGTTCGAGAAATCGGGGTGGGTGTGCCCAAGCTTGAAGTTGCCCCATTCTGGGTAACCGTAATCGCTCCAACCCTCTTCCGAGGTGGCCAGTTCGGCGATGTCGCTCCAGCCAATCGGTTCATCCGGCCACCCCAATACTTCGGCCATCGGTTTCCACATGGCGATCACCACCGGGCTGAGTACCAGGTCTTCTGGATCGTTATAGGCCAATTCTTCGGTGTGGGATTGTCGCCAGCGTTTTTCGGCTACCGGGATGTAAGCCGAGGAAGCCGGACTCCAGACGGTGGGTTGGATGTCTTCGGAGAGGATCAACTCGGCCGATTCGACCGAACCCATCGGCTCGGCTTCGATGCGGATGCGCTCGCCGGTGCTGGTCTCGTGGTTTTCGCTGTTGAACTGCTCGATCAATGGTTCGAACCAGGCCCGCTTTTCGGACCCATAGACGATGGACACCGTGACGGACTTGCCGATCCCGGCGGATTGGAGCACGCCACAGGACGAGAGCAGGAAGGCGGCAATCACAAATAACGATAAGATGCGATAAAGTGATTTCATAGATTCCTCACTAGGGGGTGATATTGCGATTCCAGAAGTTGAGCAGCGTATCTAACACGCGGCCAGGGGGAAGTTCGATCTCGGGCGGTAAATCGATCTGCACGCCGTTGTCGGCTTCACGCAGGAAGGGGCTGCCGCTTTGGTCGAGCGGGATGCTGGCATCGACCGGCCGGAAGCCGTGTTCCATCACGGCGGTTTGCTACGCTTCGGGGCTGGTTAGGTAGTCGATCAGCAGGGTAGCGGCCTGGCGTTTTTCATCCGTGACCCACTCGACATCCAGGATGCAGAAGGGGTGGTCGCTCATGATGGTTTGCGGCGGGTAATAGATCGCCAGTTCGCCGTAGCGCCCGGCGGCATTCTCGAGCTGCTCGATGGCGGTGGCTTCATAAACGGCGACCACGTCGTA
>JBNKDB010000329.1:0-2554 GCA_050288045.1 Anaerolineales bacterium
GGCCAGGGCCTGCTTGACTGCCTTGGAGAGATCCAACAAACCCAGCGTATTGGTGACCGCCACGCGGCTCTTGCCGACACGCTCGGCGATCTGGTCGTGGGACAGGCCAAATTCCTCGCTGAGCTGCTTGTAGGCTTCAGCAGTTTCCAGTGGTGCCAGATCGGCGCGCTGTACGTTCTCCACCAATGCCAGTTCGAGCAATTGTTGGTCGCTGGCTCCCCCGCGAATGATTACCGGGACTTTCGCCAACCCGGCCAGTTTGGACGCCTGTAAACGCCGTTCCCCGGCCACCAGGATATATTCATCGGCATTGGCCCCAGGCATGACCACCAGGGGTTGGATCACCCCATGCTCGTTGATCGAAGCGGCCAACTCGGACAGTTCTTCTTCGTTGAACTGCGTACGCGGCTGGCGCGGATTGGGGATGATCTTATCAACGGGAATCTGGTCGATCCCGCTTTCGGGCAATGCGCTCTCGCTGGGGATAATCAGGGCATCCAGGCCCTTACCTAGACCGGTTTTACGGGGTGGCATCGATGGTCCTCCTAGACCGCGACCTGCACGCCATCGGCGGCCAACAGCTCGCGCGCCAGGGCTTCATAAGCCTCTGCGCCGGATGAATCGGGATAATACGCTAGGATCGGCAGACCATAAGACGGGGCTTCGGCCAAACGTACACTGCGCGGGATCACGCTCTCCATGACTTTGTCGGGGAAATATTTGCGAACTTCATCGACCACGTCTTTCGCCAGGTTGGTGCGGCCATCATACATGGTCAGAATCACACCACGCACCTGCATTTCCTGGAATACGGCCGAGCGCACACGCTCGATGGTTTGCAGCAGCATCGAAAGCCCTTCCAGCGCCAGGTATTCACACTGCACCGGGATCAGCAGACCATCACGCCCGGCTACCATGCCGTTCAAGGTGAGCAGGCCCAGCGATGGCGGGCAATCGATCAAGACGTAATCGTAACGGTCGATCACCGATTCGAGCGCATCGCGCAGGCGGCGTTCACGCGCCAGTTCGCTGACCAATTCCACCTCCGCTCCGGCCAGCGCCGGGGAAGCCGGCAGCAAGGAGAGCTTGAGGCGCGGATTGTGCAAGATGGCCGGGCCAATATCAGCGCCGTCAACCAGCGCTTCATAAGTACCACTCTTGACGGTGTGCTTTTCGATCCCCAGGCAGGAAGTGGTATTGGATTGCGGGTCGATGTCGACGAGCAAGACGCGCTGGCCGAAATAGGCCAGGTATGCGCCCAGGTTAATGGTGGTTGTGGTTTTGCCCACCCCACCTTTCTGATTGACAATTGTGTATACGCGTGCCACGCTCAATATACCTCGGTCATTAGATCGTAGATTTCATCTTGTGTGGGCGTGCTTTCCAGCCCCCGGCGGGTAACCGAATTTCCGGCCACATGGTTGGCGAAGCGCATGGCTTCCTCCGGCCCTGCACCAGAATACAGACGATAGAAGAAAGCCGCCGCAAAAATATCCCCGGCGCCGGTCGGATCGACTTCATCCGTCTTGATCGCACCGGAATGGTGGACTTCCCCGTTCCAATACAGCCCGGCTCCTCCGGCCCCATAGGTGACCACCAGCATGTTGCAGGCTGCGGCCATCTCATCGATCCGGCGCTGGTCGCCGTTCACATCCTCGATGCTGAGTACCGCCGCGTCGATGTTGGGCAGCACAAAGTTGGCTTCCGGCCATTCTGCCGGACGCACCTTACCTTCGGCATCCCACTCCCGCAGCCAACCCTGGGGGGTCAGGCATAGCAGCGACTTGGAGAAGTAATGGATGATCTGCGGCGAAACCTCGTGTACCAACGGCGCCAGGTGAACGATGGGTGCCCGCCGCCAGCTTTCCGGGATCATGTGCAAATCGAGTGTATCGGCAAAGTGATGGATAGTCTGCACGCGCCCTTGCTTGGTGTAGACGTTCTCGAAAGTAGTGCTGTGTTCCGATTCGACACCGGCCAGTTGGATGCCTTTGAAAGTTTCTTCCAGGGGAAGTTCGCCCCCCCAGGCCGTTACCACCCCAACACGCAATCCAAAAGCGCGCGCCGTCAGACCCGCGTAAGCTACCGTGCCGCCAACCCGGCCGCCATCTGGCGTCAGGTCGTAGGCCAGGTGCCCGACGATCAAATATTCAACTGGTTCGAGGCCTGGTGCATTCAACATGATGAGGGGTATTATACCGTATAGGAGCGGAATAGTAATTATGGATGCAAATTATTAATTACAGATTGCAAAAGTCTCGAACAAGGCCGGAGCAGCCAGCCGGATGTGGTGCCCGGCTTTTTGTAAGCCAACCCCCAACGCCACGTATGGTTGGACGTCGCCGCGTGAACCATGTGCTAGGATGGTGATGTGCATATCCCCTTGATACTATGAGGACAAAGAACTGTCAAGCAGCCGAATTTAAAAAAACAGGCTGTGATACTAAATCACAGCCCATGATTCCTCTGATAAGGAAATATCAATCGTTATTAGACATTTCTTCTTCAATCAGATTAGCACGATGAGAAAGTTGGTCGTGCAGCACAGCACGCA
>JBNKDB010000330.1:0-4949 GCA_050288045.1 Anaerolineales bacterium
GACGAAGCCGTGCTTGAACACCTCCCTCGGCCGGATTTCACCGGACACAAGGGCATCCTCAACGGCGGCATCATCGCCACGCTGATGGATTGCCACTGTATGGGGTTGGCGATGGCCCACGCCCACCGCGCAGAAAGCCGCCAGATCGGCAGCAAGCCGTTGATCACCTACGTGACCGCCTCGCTCAAGGTCGATTACCTCAAACCCACCCCGCTAACCGAGGAGCCGGTCGTACTGCGGGCGCGGGTCGTTAAAGTAGAAGGCCGCAAAACCTTCATGACCTGTTCACTATATGCTCAGGGCGTGGAAACTGCCCGCGGCGAAGTGCTTGGTATCCGCCTGGACGAAACCCCACAGGTATAAATCCCCATTAAGCAAAAACGGGCACACGAACGGTGCCCGCTGAACATTGCGTTAAAGGAGGCAGCCACCCAGGAGGAGGTCCGGGTGGCTGCCCAGCACAAGGAGGAAAATGTGCACTACGGAGTTACTGTATAGATGCGCTATACGTAGATTATATTACCCTAATTTGTCTGAATTTACATTAAAAATTTATTAGAATTTTCACAAAAGAAGCCCTATTTGATATGCGCATTTACTTAGATGCGGATAAAAGCACAATATCAAGTCACAAGAATCAAAAAGCCGGGCCTGCTTACTTAGCCCGGCTTCCATTATTAAGCAACGATCATACTAACGTGCATTGAACGACCCTGAACTCACGTCAAAGGTGATCTCGATAGTGTAGTCGGCGGTGCCATAGTCCGGGCTTTCCCAGACACCATCGTCGTCCTCACCGCTGATCCGCACATAACCCTTGGGTACCCGGATCGAGCCGGAACTGGCGCTCCCGGCAATGCGCACCCCCACCCCATCGGGAAGCTCGATATTCACCGAGCCGGAACTCAGATCGACATCGACCTGGGCATTGGTCTGTTCTGCGAAGCTGAAATCCAGGCGGCCGGAACTGACATCCATGGTCACATCCAAATCGCTGCCCGCCGCGCTGGTAAAATCAACCGCCCCGGAAGAAACATCCACTGCGACGGTATAATCCCCGGCAGGCAGGCTGGCGGTAACATCCCCGGAAGATACATCCATTTCCAGGTCGATCAATTGCAAGTCGCCCAATTCATAATCGCCGTTCCCGGACCCGTGGTCGATCTCCAGATCAGTGGGCACATCGGGAGACAGGCCAATCTCGCTGACCGTTTGCCCCATCGTAGATGGATTGATGAACAGGAACTGGCCGTTGCGGGCGTCCAGATCCAGGCTAACCGTGCGCCGATCTCCGCCCACCGCCGAAAAGCTGACCGTACCACCGTGGGTGATCTCAGCCTCGATCAGGTCATTCGAATCGGACAGCGCACCCAGGTTGGTATCGCCGTAATCCATGTCCAGGCGTACGATGGCGCTCTCGGCACCATCCAGCGATTCACTGAACCGCTCGGTGATCAACTGGCCACCCGGCGTCCAGCCCAATGAGGGGGCCAGGATCAACACACCGATCACGCCCAGCACCAGGAAAAAGCTCAGCAGATTGCCCAGCCACGGTCGTCCGCGCCCGAACATGATCTGCAAGCCCAGCGCAACCAGGGCCAACGGCCACAGGTTCAGCAGCGTCCACCAATTCACGGGCGGGATGATCTCAAAGTTTGCCAGCAGCCAAATCACGCCCAGGCCAATCATAATCATCGGCCAGAAGATCGAGCGGCCGTAGCGGTAGGAATAATCGTTTCTTTTCTCTTCCATGAGGGTACCCTCCAAAACATACGTTTCTATTTTATTATACGAATAATCCCCAAATGGGTTGCAGTTCCGCTTGTGCATTTCAATTTATCAGTTCTGCAAGGTGGCTGCCGGAAAACTTGACAACCGGCCCGCTCCGGTCAATAATCGAAAATAGACACCACTTCGAAGGACAAGGTATGAAAACCAGGAAAATCTTGCTATCCGTTTGGACGCTGGTGATGATCGTCGCCATGCTGGCCTGTGCACAGTCTACCACCGCGCCAGCCCCCGCCGCGGCACCTACCGATCCCCCCGGCCCATCCGAAGCCGACTTGAATGCCACGGTCGAAGCCGGAATCCAGGGTACCCAGGCCGCCGAAGATAACATGCAAGCTACCATCGAAGCCGCCGTGGAAGCCACAGCCGCCGTGATGGTCACCGAAGCACAGACCTCAGAAGCGCAGTTATCGGCGGATATCGAGCAAGCCGTGGCCGAGACCGAAACCGCCACCGCTCAAGTCGACGCCGCCACCCAGGCCGCAGCAGCCGACGGCACGATCAGTGATGAAGAACTGCAAGAACTCGAGCAACTGATCAACGATGCCGAAGAATTGATCTATTACGCTGATACGCTAATCCAGGCTTACTACGGCCTTTATGGTGAAATGGCGGTCGAGACCATCGAACTGCTCTACGCATTGGAAGACGACCTGGATACCGCCCTGGTGTGGATGGAAGGCATGCTCGGCATGCTGGGACAAGGCGCTGAAACCGCCGCCGCTTACCTGGCCGACCGGGAAGCCGCCGCCACCCAAGCACAAACCGCCCTGACCCAGATGCAGACCAACGCCCAGGGCTGGCAAGCCCAGGTGCAGGCCCAGGTCGAGAACCGCGCCACCCAGGCGCTGAACGTACAAGCCAACCAGGTCGCCGGGAACCGCCAGGAAGCCCTGGAAAGCGCTTTCCTTTATATTGACACGGTGCGCAACGCCCTGGCAGACGGCACATTTTCCCCGGCTGAACTGGGGAACATCGCCCAACTAGGAGCTAACGCCAGCGCCAGCTTACAGGCGCAGGGCGGCCCGGCCATGCAGAACCTGGCCCCCAACATCAACGATATCACCGCCCAGGCCGCAAAAGGCGAACTTGCCCAGGTGCAGGCCAACCTTGGCAACCTGGAAGTTTCGCTCCCCGAGCGGCCATCCAGGTAGTTACAATTTCCCTCCGAAAGGGCTGTTGGCAAGGCGACCAGCAGCCCTTTCACTTTTGACTGGCACACCCGGCTTCAGGAAAGACCCTCCGCTGCCCCCGATCTCCTATACCCCGATATTCCCCCACATGCTATACTGCAATAAGTTACTTCCGGCCATATTCTATGGCCCGGATGTCACAAGGAGCACACGGAGTATGAAAAAGTTTTTGAGCTATCCGGCGCTGGGATTGCTGGTAATCTTGGCGAGCGCCTGTAGCGCGCCGCTTGCAGCCCCCGATCCGGCCGCAGAGGCGCAGGATTCAGCCGCCCCAGCAACGCAAAGTTCCCCCACAACTCCCTCAACAACGATCCCCACCGCGGCCCCCACGCCAATCCCCGGCATCCAGCCGGAGAACGCCGCCCAGGTCACCGAACTCGACCGCCTGGGTAAAGGCGTGCTGACGGATGTAAGCTTCAGCCCGGATGGGACGACCCTGGCCGTTGCCTCGACAATTGGTATACAGTTCTACGATGCCGCCACGCAGCAGTCGGAACTATTCATTCCCGGCAAATGGGTCCACTGCATGGCTTACTCGCCGGACGGCACCCGGTTAGCCGCGGCCCTGGGCGACCGCAGCATTCGCGTCTGGGACTCGGCCAGCGGAGCCGAGCTATACGCCCTCACCGGCCTGGACGGCCTGGTGACCAGTCTGGCCTACTCACCGGACGGGCAGCTGCTGGCTTCCGCGTCTTCCGAAAGCGAGCGCGTGCAGCTCTGGCAGGCGGCCGACGGGTTGGCGTTGGATACCCAGATCGCATATCATGGCGAACTGGCCTTTTCGCCCGACGGGCGGGTTTTGGCTTCGGGGGCCACACTATGGGATGTCAGCAGCCAGACCAGGATCATGGAACTGGATGCCGGGGTCAGCACGCAGGTGGCCTACGCGTCGAACGGCCGCTACCTGGCCACCTGGACCGACCGGCACGTGGTGCTCTGGGATGTGACTACAGAGAGCAAGCTGAATACCTATTGCTGCCAAGATGGCAGTTTCGATCTGGCCTTCTCGCCAGACAGCACGGCCCTGGTTTCATCTTCCTACGCCGATTACCTGCTCGTGTACGATCTCTCCGGCTACCAGGCCGATCCGGCCTTCCAGGGGCATGGCTCTTACATAAAAGGAGTAGCCTTCTCACCGGATGGCAGCATGCTGGCCAGCATCTCGGCCGACAAGACCGTGCGTTTGTGGAACCCGAATACAGGCAGCGTCATCGCCCAAATCGACGGTTACAGCACCTATCTAAATGGATTGGCGCTTTCTCCCGATGGCCTTCACCTGGCATCCGGCGATACATATGAAGCGTTAGTATGGGATTTACAAACCGGTACCGCCCAAAGCGTGATGCAGGCCAGCTTCAACCAATACGAGATCGAAGCCATCGCCTATTCACCGGACGGGCGTTTCCTGGCCGCGGCGCGCAACGGGTATCAGGTGGGCCACGGTGTGACGCTGTATGATGCTGCCAGCCTGGAAGCACTGCAAACCTTCGTGAATGTAGACGGCTCCGGTGCGCTGGCCTTTTCCCCCGATTCGCAGACCCTGGCGGTGGCAGCCGATGGCAATGATGAAGCCCTCGGCTGTTGTGGAGATGCGGTCTACCTGGAAGACGTGCAGACCGGCGAAGCCCGCCAAATCCTGAATGGGCACACCAATTCCATCCAGGGCATCGCCTTTTCACCGGACGGCACACAGCTGGCTACGGCCGCCTGGGATCGAACGGTGCTGCTGTGGTCAGTCGGCAGCGGCGAGTTGCTGCACAGCTTTGACTTCGAAACCAACGATGCGAACAGCCTGGTAGCCAACGACGTCTCCTTTTCACCGGATGGCAGCCAACTGGCCGTAGCCCTGGGATCATCCAGCCAGGGTGAAGTACAGGTGTTCGATGCCACCAGTTATGCCCCCCTGCAAACTTTCGGTGGCTATCCCGGCGAGGTAACCAGCGTGGCCTATTCACCGAACGGCCTTGT
>JBNKDB010000331.1:0-15978 GCA_050288045.1 Anaerolineales bacterium
GGTGCATGCGATTTCCTGCGCTTCGGGGTAACCTTCCCACTGTGGGACTACGTTTTCGGTACTATGCCCAAGAGCAATTGCGCCGAAATACTGGAACAGATGAACAACGAGAATGCGGAAAGTTAGTTTATAAAATTCCACATCAAGAAAAACTTAGGGGCGTACGGCATATACCATGGGCGCATGCAATGCGCCCCTACACCATTCGACTGCCTGATTAACCGACTATCTAACTACCCAACTACCAAACTCCCTAGCTAATCCGTTATAATCCCCTCCATATTCAACATCGAGAGGAATTTATAGAATGCCCTGGTATTTCATCCCTGTGGTCATCGCGGCCGGTTTCGCAGCCGGATTCATTAACGTTCTGGCGGGCAGTGGCTCGCTGATCACGCTGCCCTTGTTGATCTTCATCGGACTGCCCGTAAACGTCGCCAATGGCACCAACCGCGTGGCAATCTTATTACAAAACGTCGTTGCCGCAAAAAGCTTTGGCGATAAAGATATACTCGACCTGCGAGGCGTGTTCACACTGGGCACCCCGGCCATAATTGGGTCGCTGATTGGCGCACAAATTGCCGTCAACCTGGATAAGGCCCTGATGGAGCGCGTAATCGGTATCATCATGGTCGTCATGCTGTTCGTAATCCTGTTGCGCCCCAAACGTTGGTTGCAGGGTTCCCAGGAAAAGCTCGAGGGTTGGCCGACCATCCTCCAGATGGCGCTGTTCTTCCTGATCGGCATCTACGGCGGGTTCATCCAGGCCGGGGTAGGCATCTTCCTGCTGGCGGGATTGGTGCTGGGGATTGGGTACAACCTGGTGCGCGCCAATGCTGTCAAAGTCGGCATCATCCTGGCCTTCACGATCGCGGCGCTGGCGGTCTTTATCTACAACGATCAGGTAAATTGGATCATCGGCCTGGTACTCGCCATCGGCAATATGCTCGGCGGCTGGGTCGCCACCAAGGTAGCAGTAGAACGCGGTGCAGTGTGGGTGCATCGCTTATTGGTTGCCGTGGTGATCGTCTCTGCTTTGAAGCTATTGGGGGTATTCGACTTGATCGGTCAACGCTTATAACCGGAAGTCGTTAAACGGCAAACCTGCCTAAGATTCTGCTGCAGTGTAGAATCCCGGCAGGTTTGCACTTGGGGGGAAGAAAATGCGGATTAAGTCAACGAATTTTGACCATCCGTCCAAGGAGATAGCCCAATAATAAGACTGGGATCAGCAAATAGCCAGCCGGTGCCCAGCCCAGACGCTCAACCAATCCACCGAAAACAATTGGCCCCAACACCATGCCCAGGTTTTGCCCAAACATCACAATCCCCAAAGCCAACCCGTTCAAGCGCGGGTCACCGATCACTTCAGGGGCGGCGGCAAAGGTTGCCGTGGGCACTGCCCCGCTCAAGCAGCCCAGTACGATCAGATAGACATATATTTGCCAACCGGTGATATTGAAGGGGAACAACATGATCACGGCCAGGATCAGGTAGGGGATCGTAATAAATAACTTGCGGGAACCAACTTTATCGGACAGCCAGCCTGCCAGGGGAGCAGAGATCAACACCAGGCCGGTGGAAATACTAGCAAGCCGGGCAGCCTGCTGCAAACTATAGCCGCGCACTTCTGATAAGAAAGTGGGGTAGAAAGTATTCAACCCCATGAAGGTAAATGTGGTACAGGCAAACATGAACGCCAGCAACCAGGCGTCACGGTTCAAGAGCGCCTTACGCACATCTGGCGTGGCTTGTTTTTGTATATCTCCAGCTTGCGTGGGAGGTACCCGCACCAGGCTGCCATACAAGACCATAATCAATAACGTCGCGCCGCCCCCCAACCACCAGACCGCCTGCCATCCAAACGTTGTTGCCAGCGCCGGAGCCACCAGCAGCATGGTTACGTTACCTAGCGGCACCCAGGTCGCCCACAAGCCAAGTGGAACACCTTGCTTTTCAGGCGGGAACCACATTGCGATCGTGGCCGGGGCTACCACCGCGATCAGGCCCATGCCAATTCCTTCGACCACCCGTCCGGTCAACATAATGCCAAGACTGTTGGCAAAAGCGCCGATCGCAGCGCCGAGGCTCAGGCTGCTCAGGGCGATCAGGCCGGAGACCTTGGGCCCCAATCTTTGCAAGACGAACCCGGCGGGCAGGGAAAGGAGCAACCCGGTGATAGCAAAAACCGACATCAACGCCCCGGCCTGGCCCAACTTGAGTTGGAACGCATCCATCAAGATGGGCATCAAAGGCGGAACTTTATTCTGGTTCAAAGGTGCGCACACGCTTGCCAGAAATACAACCACCAGGATCACCCAGGCATATGCCGGAACAACCGGTGTAGATGAATGGACTTCCTTAGGTTTCATTAAAGCCTACTAAACAGGGACACCTTAATTATTGAAAAAAGTGAGTAGTTGCAGTGTGAATAACCGCAACTACTCACACGAAGGTTGGGGGGTGTGGACTATCCTAACTGCTTGCCGGTTACAATGATGCAGGTATGTTCGCTTCGATGTCTGCGGTAACGTTGTTTTCGACGCGGGCGGGATGGCAAGGCAGAGCCGCCGAGTTGGATAGCAATGAGGTTTGAGGCTGCCGGAAAAGCTCCGGCTTTCAGCAGTGAACGGGAATGCTTTCGGCGAATCCAGCCCAACCGCCCAACTTCTTCATCACTTCAGTCACATCTTTTCTGGTGCCGTTTTCTCCTTTTACGTTATGTTGTACACCTGATGCGTAGATCAATCTGTTAGCGCCGGATCAGCTGCCAATACCCAGCGGATCACTAAAATCGAGATACCGGCCAGACAAACCATGCCGATCACCAGCGGGAGGATCGTACCGTTATAGAAGCGGCCAATCATCGTGCCAAGCAGCATGGAAAGTAAAGTCGAAAGAAAGCCAATCACCGCCGCGCCGATCCCGGCCAGGTGGCCGACCGGCTGCATCGCCAGTGTGTTCAGGTTTCCGAAAAGAATGCCGGTGCAGAAAAAAGACACCATCAAGTAGGCCATCAACAGCCACAAAGGCGGCTGTCCGGCCAGGGCGACGGAAATCCCCAGGAAAACCACCGCCACACCAAACACGATGCGCAGTGCCCAACGGGCCAGGGTCAGCATCCCATAGCGCATCACCAGACGGGCATTCAGCAGCGATGCCAGCCCCAAGGATAAAGAGATAATGGCAAAAAAGACCGGGAATTTATCACCTAATCCATATTGAACGGCAAAAATCTGCTGGGATGAATTCAAGTATCCCAGGAAAAAGCCATTGATAAAGCCAGCCGTGAGCGCAAACCCAAGCGTGGAACGAATACCAAAAACCTCCAGGAAAGCATTCCCAATCCGTTTCAGGGAAAACGGGGCACGCTTTTCCGGAGACAACGACTCGGGCACCCGCAATGCGAACCAGGTCACCGTGACCAATGCAAAAACCAGGAAACTGGCAAAAATGCTGCGCCAGCCGCCCCGCAAAAGGATCGCCTGTCCAATGGTAGGCGCGATCATGGGCACGAGGACGAAGATCGTCATCGTGAACGACATCAGACGTGCCATTTGGCGACCTTCAAAACGGTCCCGCACCATTGCCATGATTACAGCCTGCGGAGCAGAAATACCCAGTCCTTGCAAGACGCGCCCCAGCAACATCATTGGAAAGCTGTTCGAAAACAAAGCGACCAACGAACCGGTGATGAACAAGGCGTAACCTGCATAGATGGCCGGTTTGCGGCCGGTCTTATCGGAAAGTGGGCCGAAAAACAATTGGCCGAACGCCAATCCCAGGAAAATAACAGAAACGACCAGTTGGCGGTCGTTTTCATTGCTCACAGCCAGGTCTCCGGCAATATCGGGTAAAGCCGGGAGCATGGCGTCGATGGATAAGGCTCCTAAAGACATCATCATGGCGATAATGATGACGAATTCTACCAGCGATGATGGGGCTTTCCGTTCAACGGAAGTTGCCGTGATTTGCTTCTGTATTTGTGCCATGAGGATATGTCTCGCTTATGTTCCCCGTGCACCTGAACAGGTGCACGGGGAACGAAAAGCTCATTTACTTTTTGACCGAATCCATGAAGGCACGGATCTTGTCGTCGGTGGAATTTTCAAAGTAGCAGCCATGCGCCATGATGTAGCCCGGTGCATCGGCATACAATTCAACCAGATTGTCGCAGTAAGCGCGCACTTCATCGGTTGTGCCCGTCGCCATCAGCGAGGCCGGTACATTCCCGGCGATGACGAATTTATCGCTGAGGACTTCCTTGACACGGGTCATGTCGGTCTGGTCGAAGTGGCAGACCAGGGATTTCTCCGGCATCTCGGCCAGGTTTTCCAGACGATGTTTATATGAACCTTCAACGAATAGATAGCTGGTGATACCCTCTTCGTACAGGCCCATCATAACGGCCTTCCAGGTTGGCCAGTAGAATTTCTCGAACTGGGCCTGGGACATGAAGCTATCGGCGCCTTTATGCAGCACGTACAAGGCGGTAGGTGCCCCGGTGCGGTCACTGGCATTGACCACGGCATTGATCAACACAGGCACGTAGGCTTCGCAGGCAGCCAGCAAATCATCCGGGCGGCGGAACATGTCGGTCAGGATACCTTTGGTGCCGCGCAGGGTATCGCCAAGGTAGTCGAAGGGTGTCTTGACAATATTCAAGCCCATGCTGGGGAACCCGGAGGCGGCGATCATCCCGGCTGTCTGGCCAACCGCGCCCAGCATCTTCATCAGTTCATCACCGGCTTCCATCAAGGTCTTCAACATGGCCTGGAAGGGCGGCGTACCGAACGGTACGATCAGGTCGATGATGTCCACATTTTCAGAAACACGCGGTAACTCGGTCAGCATCGCCAGCGGCGCCAGCGTGGGCATGACGCGCGGCAGGTATTTCTTCATCCAGAAATTGGTAGGATCGGCAGCGAATTCTTTGTACTCGTCGCCCATCATGAATTCACCTTCCACAGCCTGGATGGTCAATTCATCGGGCAGTTTCTGGCCGCCCCAGATATAGCTCTGGTAGTTCAGCATATCCATCACTTTCCCAGGATAGGGAAGTGGGGAAACGGCGACATCGGGTTGAAATTCATTGTGGAATTCTAGGAGCGGTTCGCGCAACTTTTCATGGTTGTAAACCATGTCTTTGCCCTGCAGGCCCTTGCGCCGGATGACGTATTCATTGGCGCCCATGAAAAGATCGGCGATGGGGCGGTCGTGCGCCTCCATATCGTAGATCTTGCGCAGGCGATCAATGCGTTCCTTGTAGTTCGCTTCTGCTTCCGGGCTGACGAACTCCACGGGAGCATTCTGCCAGCCGTCCAGGCGCAGCTTACGGCGTTCAAGGGGGGACAGTTCATTCCAATTATCAGGTCGTACAAACATCTTTTATCCTCCTATGCCCAATCTTTTGCCAATGCAACCGCGGCCATCGCATCCCGGCCATAAGCATCTGCGCCGGTGTAATCGCGGATCTGCTCGTCCACCTGCCCACCGCCGATCATCACCTTGACATCCAGCCCGGCATCTTTCAACGCCGCTACGGTGTCCTTCATCGGGTCGTAGGCCAGGGTCAGGAAGCCGCTCAAACCAACAATATTGGCGCCGGTTTCCTTGACGGCTTCAACAAACTTGGCAGGCGGCACGTCTACGCCCAGGTCGGTGACATCGAAGCCATTGATGTCCAACATGAACGCTACGATATCCTTGGCGATGTCGTGGATGTCGCCTTCTACGGTGCCGATCACGATCTTGCCCAATTTCTCGGCAGAAGCATCTTGCTGCATATGTGGTTTGACGATGTCAGAAATTTGCGTCATCATCTCACCGGCCAGGATCAGTTCGGGGATGAAGCTCTCGCCGGTTTCGAAGCGTTTGCCGATCACATCCATCGCCTGGCGGCAGGCTTCCAGAATGTCGAGCGGGTCGGTGCCCGCGTCGAGCATCTCCTGGGTGATCTTGAGCGCGTCTTCTTCGCGCATCTCCGTAATTGCATCAATCAGTTTTTGTGACATATCTTTCTCCTTTTTCTAATTGATAACCCATATTTCGGTTTGACATCCACTGCGGGTACCAGAGCCATTCTTTTTTGAATAAAAAATTTCTCACGTTTATGCTTGCACTTGACTTCACTCCGATAACGCAGCCTCCTTTCACTTTCCAGGCGATCTATTCGAACAACCCTTTACGAGAAGCTCGCAGATAGTTCATGCAGTATTCATCCTGACCCAGCAGCATTTCGGTGGTTACAATTGCAGCTTGCAGGTCTTTGTCCAGCGGGTCCATGATAGCACTGTCCAGGCCGGCTTGCATTGCCATGATCAGCAACCCGCGGTTGATCTGCTTGCGAGCGGGTAAGCCAAAAGAAATATTGCTGAGGCCCATGGTGAAATGTACTTCAGGATAGGTGGCGTGGATGGCCCGGATGGTTTCGCAGGCGATCACGGCGCTCTGGTTGGCCGTGGCAATGGTCATCGCCAGCGGGTCGACGTAAACTTTGTCGTCCGGGACACCGGCGGCATGGACAGCTTCCATCACCTTTTCGACCACTTCGATGCGCTTATCGTAGGTTTCCGGGATCTTCTTTTCATCCATTGCCAAAGCGATCACTTCGCAACCATGTTCAGCTACCAGCGGCAGGATTTTTTCCAGCCGGTCCGGCTCGCCGCTGATCGAGTTGATCATCGGGGTCTTGTCGACAGCTTTGATGGCAACCTTGAGCGCTTCGGGGTTGGCGCTGTCCAGGCACAAGGGCGTATCCACGACCGACTGGATATTCTCGATCAACCAGATCAGGTCATCGGGTTCTTTATCTGGGTGGGTACCGGCGTTGACGTCCAGCCAGGTGGAACCAGCTTCGGCTTGCCGGGAAGCCAGGTCTTTGATGAACTCCGCGTCACGTTCTGCAATGGCTTGGGCAACGCGCTTGCGTGTGCCGTTAATTTTTTCTCCAATGATTTTCATGTTTATCTCCAAAAATTTTGTTCTTCGTCCGTTGGGAATAACATGCCCAACGCAAATTCGCGGGTAAAGTTCGGGATAGTGGTCAATTCTTTATAGTTGATGTTGTCCACCATGTGTTCTGCGCGCTGGCGCGCCGCCTGGGAGATCAGCATCCACTGTGCGCCAATGGCGGCGGCATTGCCGACCTGGCGGTATTGGGCATTGGGCAGCTTGGGGAACAAGCCCATTGCAACCGCGCTGCTCACATCCAGGAAAGAGCCAAAGGCTCCGGCAATGACGACTTCTTCGACCGCTTCCGGGGCGACCCCATTGGTCTCCATCAGGATGCTCAACCCGGCGTGGATCGCGCCCTTCGCCAACTGGATTTCGTTGACGTCTTCCTGACCAATGACCACATCCCGGCCGGTACCGCTCTTTTCAGCTGGGACCAAAACAAATTCTGGTTCCTTGTCATTCATACGTACACGGGCGTTATCACGCTGAAAGCGGCCGCGCGTATTGATCAGGCCAACGCGGTACATCTCCGAGATAGTATCGATGATGCCCGAACCACACAGGCCCACGGCCGGGCTGTCGTCTACGGTTTTCAATTCCAGGTTTTCGGGGTTGATCTTGACTTTTTCAATCGCCCCGGCCGCAGCGCGCATGCCGTCGCTGATATGCGCGCCTTCGAAAGCCGGGCCGGAAGCACAAGAAGCCGAGGACAGGAAAGGCTTGCCCGGAATACGGATCGAAATTTCAGTGTTAGTGCCGATGTCGACGCCCAGGGTGACCTTATCGACCTGGCCCAGGTCGGTCGCCAGCAGCATAGCCACGTGATCGGCACCGACGTAACCACCGATGGTTGGTGGAACATAGACGTAAGCCCCGGCAGCCATCCCCAACCCCAACTCGGTAGCCCGCACATCCACCGCTCCATTGACCGCAGCCACATAAGGAGCCTTGGCAAGCTGTTCGACCGGCAGTTTGAGCAGCAGATGGGTCATAGCAGTGTTGCCTACGATACAGGCTTCTACCACTTGCTTGCGGTCCGCATGCACTTCCACCAACAATTCGCCCAGCACCTCATTGAGCAATTCGTGCACCTTACCGGCCAGCACGTTGCTGCCATTGGGGTCGCGGTAGGCGTAGTTCAGGCGACTGATCACATCTTCGCCGTAGCCGATTTGCGGGTTGGGGGCACCTTTGGAAGCCAGGATTTCACCACTTTCGAGATCGACCAGATAGGCGGCGACTTTGGTGGTGCCCAGGTCGACGGCCAAGCCCAACGGTTTACTCTCGTAGGCTCCAATCCCAATCAGTTCCTGGCCGCGCACGAAAGCAGAGACACGCCACTCTGCGGCGCGCAGTGCTCCGGGCAGGGAACGCAGAACAATCGGGTCGGCATAAAGGCCGGTCAGACCATGTTCGGATTGCAGGGCATCACACAAGCGTTCGAAATCGGCACGCAGGTCTTCCAGGGTAGGCTTATCCATCTCGACCGGGTAAGCGCGCACGATGGGGTCGACTTCAATTTCGCGTAGGTCGCTGCCCACCTGCAAACGCGGGGCCGTCACCAAGGAGCCGCGCGGGATTTCGACCACCAGGTCGCCGTGCACTTCAGTACAGCAGGCCAGCCGGTAACCGTTCATCCGCTCGATGTCGGTGAAAATATACTCCTCATCGAAGCTGAATTCGGAAACCTTGCCTTCCAGCACGATCACCTGGCATTGTCCGCAGTTCCCCTCGCCACCGCAAACAGAAGCCAGCTCGATCCCGGCCTGCAATGCTGCCTCCAATAAATCTAAACCTTCTTCTACTTCGATCCGTTTCCCTGTAGGTTGAAATTGAACTTGGAAGCTATGCTTATTTGTCATGATTTTGTCTCAGGAGATTTTAAAATCGGTATATTGTATGCTTTGTCCAGGAGCGACAACCACAAACTCATTATCCCACGGACCAAAGATAATTTTCCTGATCAAGGCGTTGGAACCGCGTATCTCTTCAAAGTTCAGAGCGAACTGCTGCGCGGTTTTCTGGGCATATTGGCGGTATTTCTCCTGGTTTTTCACACCCGTATCAATGTAAACCAGGCGTTTGTAATTCTTCAACATCTGCTTCATGATCCAGTCGGCCCGGTCTTCGCCGTAGCGTTCTACTGTGCGCTGGTATTCATCCAACAAGGTATCACTGACTTCGATCCAGCCTTTGGTGAGATAATACGTACCCGGCTCTTTTTCATGTTGTTCCTGGTAAGAATCCGACGAACCTAAAAAAATGGCAATACAATCGTCTACCTTGGGCACAACCAACGTACAATTGCGAGCTTCCAAACCAACTACCGCCATCGAACACAGGCCATAGCCCAGGATAACGATATCATATTCTTTTCCGGCTTCATCAATGGCGGTTTGGAGCGCTGCTTTCAAATTCTTGGGGACTTGATGCAATCCAAAATCGAACACCTCGTAGTTCACCTCTGGAGGCAATAATGGCTGCATTTCTTCGATTACTGTAGCACAGGCAAGCACTTTAGTCCGAGTAAGATCGGGAGAAGCTTGTGGGTGGACAGGCACAAAGCACCTTTAATTATGTAGATTTTTGCTGCAATTAACTTCCCTACTTATATAGGGAAGTCGAAATATAGTGTATACTTATATAGAGAAGTTGTCAAGGGATTGACAAGAAGCTATTAACAGACATAATTGTAGAGACTCTCGAAAGAATACGATCAACTTGCCGTACACATGGAACCGAACACACATTCAGTCACCTCTAATCACGATGTAATCGACCGCAACGCCTACGAACCCGCCTATGCCCAGTTGGCAAACATTTTGCGGCGGCAGATCGCGGAAGGTGAATTTCGGCCTGGTGACCAACTCCCCTCCGAGGCGCAGTTGTGCCGCCGCTACGGCATCAGCCCGATGACCGTGCGGCGCACGATCAACCTGCTTTCAGACCAGGGTGTGGTCAGCACCGAACAAGGGCGCGGCACATTCGTCAAGCCGGTTGAGTTGGGCACCGCCATCTTCGACCTGCAAGACCTCCAAAACCTTTTCACAAGTGATTCGGCTACAGACATCAAGCTGATGGATGTGCGTGTGGTTTCAGCCGACGAGCGCATTGCCCGCAAGCTTGACCTGGAGATCGGCGCGCCGACAATTTACATCCGGCGTTTGTTCACCCAGGAAGGACAGCCGATCTTTTACCACCGCGCTTACCTGCTCTACGACCCCAGCCGCCCGATCGTTGAGGCCGAAATGGACGTCACCTCACTACAAGGCCTGTTCACGGACATCGACAACAAACTGCTCAAGCACGGGCAATTGAGGATCGAGTCGACCTTGATGAACGCTGAAGAGGCTGAAGTCCTCCAGGTTTCCTTGCCCTGCGCCGCTTTCTACCTCGAACACCTCTTTTACGATTTCGATGACACCCCAATCAGTTGGGGCTGGTTCATCTTCCGCAGCGACCGCCTCCACTTCACAACACATATCGGTATCGATTCATAACGCTCCTTCTTATTGGATGATCACCCAGGATAATTTGATGACCAATTTGGAACACACGAAACTCCGTAAAGCGCTGATCGCCAACGTGGCCGACCTCAATGAGCAAGAAGCGCTGGCTCTGGTACAGGAACGCGTGGCCAAGGGACACAATCCATTGACCATCGTAGAGGATTGCCAGGAAGGTTTACGACAGGTGGGGGAACGCTACGAGAAAAGAGAATATTTCCTGGCAGGCTTGATCATGGCCGGGGAAATCTTCCGCCAGGTGATGGAAATCTTGCAGCCCATCATCGAAGATAAACTTATCGGCAGCGAGAGCGGCTCGATCCTGCTTGGTACAGTGAAAGGCGACATCCATGACATCGGCAAGAACAACATCAGCATGCTGCTGGTGAGTTATGGTTTCACCGTGCACGACCTGGGCATCGATGTCTCGCCTTCCGAGTTCCTGCTGAAAGCGCTGCAAATCAAACCCAACATCATCGGCCTTTCCGGCCTATTGACCAGTTCATACGATGCCATGAAGGAAACTGTCGCCCTGATCCGCAATTCAGGAGAGAGTGCAATTACCGGCATTCCAATCATTGTGGGCGGGAACCAGATCACCGAGCAGGTCTGCGAGTACGTTGGCGCCGATTACTGGGTGACGGATGCAATGACCGGCGTACGCCTGTGCCAGAAGCTGCTGGTGGAAGAATCTTAATCTCCTTTATCGTCATGAAGTTTGTAATTCGGGGGAATTATTATGAATTTATTTAGAATAATCTCGATCTAGCGTAATATTTCACAGCTTCCCCCCGTCTGTTAAACGTTGTGTAAATTCTTACAGGAGGATCTTAACGATGCCGATGTTTGGTTTTGTTTGCCAGGAATGCGGCGAAAGCTTCGAAGAGTTGGTGCTAAGCAATTCCCGGATCAACGAAGTGATTTGCCCTTCCTGCAACAGTGGACGGGTCGAGAAGCAACTCTCGCGCATTGCCGCACCCAGTTTTTCGACCGGCTCGAGCAGTTCCTCAAGCGCTTCTTGTGCCACTGGAAGCACTTGAGGCTTTTCCAGTCGCTGACCAACCGTGCGTTGGTCCCCAGAAATATCCGAGCTGGCCACATCTGTGGCCAGCTCTTTTTTGTTTCGGCCGGCCCGTTCGAGCTAGAGCGTCCGCTTGATTTGCCGAATGATGGTTAGGTCTTTAATCTTATGATCTTCGGCCAGTAAGAAAGCCTTGCTCAAGATCACCGAAAGCATCTGGTCACCTTCGAAGGGCAGGAAGAACTGCGCACCCTTCTTGAACGCTGTCGAGCGGTCGGCGACGATGCACAGGTATTGATCATTGGGAGACATCAAAATATTGCCACTCCCCAGATGGATCTTATAAGTGCGCAAATGCCCCTGCACACGCAAGAAGCGCTCCTCGAGGGTGCAACGATCCCTGATCTTCAAGCGCGGCAGCAAGCTTTCCAACACTTGCCTGCGGGTCTCTGCCGAGACCGAAAGTGCGCCGAAGGAATAACTTTGCCAATATCCGGCATACCGATTAGGCAGCTCACCGCGGTCGCGCCAATTGGGGTCATTACCCACGCTGCACACGCCTACGAACAAGTCGATATCGCGCAGCACCTCCGACAATACCAGGGCAGGCACTTCGGTCAAGGGGACGGCTGCGCGTTGGCGCATGAAGCGCACCTGGTCAGTGGTCACGTACAGGCTGGCTCCGGCGGCCGTCATCACGGCTTCGTTTTCCACGATCGCTTCGACCGCAAACTCGACCTGCAAATCCCAGCCCGCCAGTTCCAAACTCGGCCAGTTGGCATCATCCCACCAACCTTGCAGGCGGTAGCTCCAACCGCGTTGGCGACACAACGCTGCCATCTGGTGCTGCCGCAGGATATGCGCGGCGAAACGATTGGAATAAGTATTTGTTTCTAGTTCAGCGTCGGTGAGCAGGTACACCTCACGATGGGCCTGCTTGAAGGGCTGCGAAACCTGGTGGGCATCCAGCCAGGCGCGCCAGGCCTGCACCGTTCCCGGCTCGAAACCAAGCGGATGCCACAGTCGCACATTAGTTTCCGCATCCGGCCAGTCAATAGGCTGATCGTGTTCGTCAACCAACTCTCCGGCGTGCCAGATTCCCAACACACTGCGCGCGCCAGACTCGAAATACCAGATCAACCTGCGCCCCAATGCGCCCACCAGGGGATGGTCGATGTAATGCGTTTTCCAATCCTGGAAACGCCAACTGCGTTGGGTAAGCAAAAATTGCTCGATGCGATCACGCTGGCCCGGCAGCATCTTCTGAATAGCGCTTACCTTACGCTTCAACTGTTTGACCTCGGTGGCATAGGCGCGGCTTACCGCCGTAGGCACGGACTTCTGGGCCTTACCGTCAGTATGCAACCAACGCACTTCCACACGGGAAGTACTGACGATTCTCAGTTCGGCAGTATATTCGCCAAATCTCTGGTGCAGCATCCCACCTGGTTCCAATCCCATATCCGGCACGGCCAGTTCTTCGAGGTCAGCCACGCTCAACCCGGCAGCCGCGGCGACGCTTTGCAGTGCGATCTGGATCAGATCCTGGGCCTGCTTGTACTTCACACGCTGGCGCAGGCGCGCCAACCCAGCAATCGATTCGATCCCCGGCATAGCTCCCAGGGTGTAAATACAGGCATTTCCCACTGCCACGGCGCGCCCCCCGACTCCCGGGATCTTGGTAAAGCAAGCAATTCCCAGGTCGGCAATCACCGCCGCCAGGCGCTTGTCTTCCACCAGGCTGCCCGTCCAAACCAGACCCTTTAGCAAGGTACTGGCCTGCTGGGGAATACGCGCTTCGGCCTTACCACGCACCTGCGGGAACCAAACCAGTAGTTGCGTAATAAAAGTATCCACGCCCAGTGTATCCAGCCGGGATTGCGCACTTTGCAACCAGCGCTGGCTGGGACGGGCACCATTATGCTGGATGACTTGCTCCAACAATTGCTGCCAAGCTATCCGCTGTTCAGACGGCATAGCTTCCAAATCACACAGCAAGGCATCTGCCCAGGGTTCGCTCCGCTCGATGATATTTTCGGAAACAATGCCCAGGATCGTATTGATCCTGCCGATCAGCTTGCGATCATTGGCCAACCGCTCATCCAACCCACGTTTGTAAGCAGACAATGCGACGCTCATTTCGGAAGTCAAACCCTGTTCAGCAACCATCCGAGTTATTTGAGTAAGTAAATGAGGACGTGAATACCAACGCCGGAAGTGTCCAATCCGTCCGGTAATCTTCAAAATCTCAACAAGTTGTTCATGGGTAAAAGATAATTTGCGGCGCATCAGAGTGTTGTAAAGATTACGATAGGCGAAGGTATAACGCCAGTAACTCGACCGCAATGTACCTACCCGCCGCACCAGTGCTACGATCAATGCCGCCTGGAATTCGGGTTCTGTTTCCATTATCTTTGTCTGGGTTGGCAAAGCCTGACCAAGATTTCTCCAGCGACCATAACTATGTTCGACTTCATCCAGGTATTGGTTGAGCAAGACTTGATATTCATAATCAGCGGCGGAGGTGGAAAAAGTATACCCGTCCAGGCCAGTCAACTTATCTGGACGCTCGTTTAACAAAGAGGTAAAGATTTGTTTCAAAACTGTCATGGCGAACTCCCATTCTCACGAATTGTGCGGAAAAGAAATTCAGCCTTGCGAAGGTAGAATTGCGCTGCAACTCTATGGAACAAAATTGCCCAAAACGAATTCGGAGGTCTGTGGGTGTGGCAATATTTCCAGCCCTTCGCAAGGCTGCCAATAAGCACTACCCGCCAACCAGCGGAACCAGCTTGATGAAGCTGATCTGCGTTTCAGAGCTAATGACCAGCGTTTCTGCCAGGCTTTCGACTTGATGGTCGTCCACCAGGATGAAGAAGCCATTAGCCTCGAAAGCCTGCACAGCCATCTCCGCCTGTTGCTCCCAGTCGATCTGGCGGCGCTGGCGCAGTTTGTAGCCATTCAGGGTAACCTCAGCATCGGTGGGCTGCACCAGGCCGTTGAAATATCCCGGCTCGGAGAGGTTATAGAGCTGCACCTCTGCGTGCACACGCCGGCGAATCAAATCAGCCACGCTGATGTGTTCGTCCTGAACGACAAACGCTATTTGGTTGACAACTTTTCCATAGGGAAGTTCATCATGAATCGTCACTGTTACAGCCATTGGTCATCTCCTTATTTATCAAAATCTAGTCTACAGTTCAAACGGCTGAGCAAATATTCAATTATGCTTAAATTTTAGCACGCATGTTCTAATCGCGCAAGGGTTTTGGTGCATTTTCTTGGGAATAAAAAAAGTTCCCCATCAAAGGAGAGCTTTTGCCGTTCAGATACTTACGCATCAGGGTTATTGCATCTTTGATGAGTTCACATCCTTTTTCCGAATCGCAATCCAGTAATACATCATACCAACCGTCAGCGGCATCAAGGCCGAGAATGTATCCCAGCCTCGCTGGGTGGCAATCCAGAACAAGAACCAGGGCAAAACGACCACCCAGCCAAACCAAAGCAAACGTTTTCCCCAAGATTGATCGAAATACGGAAACAGGAGCAGTAAGGGGATAAAGAGCAAGACATGTTCATAAGCCCAGGCGTAGGGGGTGGTCATCAACGACGCGACAATTCCCAGTGCAACCACATGGCGCACATCTAGGGAAGGATTACCCAACGTCAGCTTACCGACCAGGAAAGTGATACCAATCGTCAAAGCCAGGCCAATGAGCTGCCAATAAGGAAAAACGATCTCGCCGCCAAGGCCCCAACACGGTTACCAGGCGGGTTTCTGGATCATTGAGCAAAGCGCGCAATTTTTCCAACTCGTTTTGCCGTCCTACGAAAGGGAAAAGGTCTGCTGGAAATTGCTCGCCGGAGTGCCAATGAGAATTCGTGTTTGCGCGACTTGCCATAGTAACAGCATTTTACTATGAGGGTTCGAATTTTCCCCAACCTTTTTGTAGTCAATCAATTACACTATCCGATCCTCTCCTTTCAGGCTTCCCTTTCTGTTACCTTTTGTTCCTGAGCATCTGGGAAAACTACTATCGACCACAAGACAAGCATCAAGACCGCCAGTGGCACTAGAGCTGTTAGTGTATCCACTTTGCGTTGAATAGCAACGATTCGCAAGATGTAAGGTAAAAAGGTCATAACAAAGATGACTAACGCCCAGGCTAGGCGCTTCAATTTTCGGGGGCCGGTATTAGCCAGATACAATACATGTAACAAAGGAAATAGCAATAAGATTTGATCGTAATTCCATGCATACGGGGTAAGAAACAAAGATGCGGCTGTACCAGTGGCAATAACGCTCCCAAGAGACGAAGTTTCCTTACGCAATAATATCCAAACTGTTCCAATCAAAATCACGCCAGATATTACCAATATAATAATATTGCGAGTCCAGGGCAAGAAAGCTGGAATCAGATTTGGAATCATTCCCCAAAGCGTGGGCACGATAGGAATATAAGTATAAAGTTTTCCAGTACCACCCTGTAG
>JBNKDB010000332.1:0-4225 GCA_050288045.1 Anaerolineales bacterium
TGTAGGGGCAGCCCTTGTGGCTGCCCTTACAAATGCTTTTGCGTAGGGGCGGGGTTTGTACCCGCCCGAATGGAATTTTGGGAGCGATAGCGTCTCGACAAGCAATCAGAAATTACTTCCCCATCAATCCGTTCCTGGCAATTGCAGTTGCTCCCTATCCATCAATGGGTTTATTATCCCACTAACACCATCCCCAACGCCGGGAAGGCGGCCATCATGCCGTAGAATTCATTGCCGGCCGGGGTGGGCGTGGGGTACGAACTGAACTTGGCAATCACCATTTCAGCAGCTGGATCGATGTACAACATCTGCCCGCCATAACCCAGGGTCTGGTAGGCACCATGAGTGTTATGGGTCATCCACCACTGGTTGTGATAGGAATAACCCTGGTTGCTTGGGTTGGCGACCGGGCCGCGTGCAAAGGCCTCCTGGTCACCGCCTTTTTCGAGATCGTCAATGACTTCAACCGGGATGATCTGTTGCCCATTGAACTGCCCCTTTTGCAGCAGCATCTGCCCGAAGCGCGCTTTATCGCGCAGCGTGCTCAACAAACCGGAGCCGGATGTTTCCGCTGCAGCCGAGTCGACGATCCAGAAGGCATCTCGCTCGACGCCCAACTTCGACCAGATGCGTTCCTGCATGATCTCCGCCAGAGTCTGGTTGAGCAGGCGTTTGATCAGCCAGGCCAGCACGTCGGTATTGGGGGTCAGGTACATGAAGCGCACGCCATGTTCACCGATCTTTTTCATGGTCGGTAAGAATTCGTAAACTGAATCCGGACCGGAATAATCGGCCGGTTTTTGCTTCCAGCCCAGCGCCATGGCGTAAGTCAGGTTCTCGGAGACCGGGTCGATATTGTCATCCGCGAACCAGACCGCGGTGGTCATATCCATCACCTGCCGGATGGTGGCATCCCCAAAGCCGCTGTCTTTCAACTCCGGCAGGTAAAAGGCAACTCGCTTATCCAGATCGAAGAGACCTTCGTGCGCCAGCAGCGCGGCCAACGTACCGGTCATTGACTTGCTGCCCGAGGCCCAGGCGTGCAGGCTGTGCGGCTGCATGTCGTTCAGATATTTTTCGAAGATGATCTTACCCTGATGTAACACCACAATGGCGTCCGTGTAGGTCAGCTCGATCATCTCCAGGAACGAGAATTGCTCCCCCAGACGATTCTGGTAGGTTACTTGAGCAACGTCGAAATCGCCATACTCGAATTCAGCGACCGGGCCATTGCCACGCCACACATCAGCGGTGCGGTTCAACTGCAATTCGTGTTGGAAGCTCCAGCGGTTATACGGCCCCAGGAGCTGGTTCTGGTGAGTAACGCGTTTGTCCAGTTCCGGTGGGAAACCGGCCATCAAGCCCAATTCCTGGGCAGTTTGCATTTTTTGTGGATCAGACATGGTATTTTCCTTGGCGTTTATTTTCAGAATGATCAGGGCGGCCACCAGGGCCGCCCCTGTATCGGATATTCAACAACAAGCAATCACTTGATGCGCCGGTAGATGCCTTTCTCGCGTTCCATCAGGCCATTAGAGATCATGCCGCGCCTCAGCGAAGCGACATCTTCATTGAATTCCACCAGGATCTGATTGACCTCCAACTCGGTGTAGGTGCGCTCCGGCTCGAACTCTTCCAGCAATTTTTCCAGGATCACCAGGCGCTTCTTGAGCTGGGTGGGGAACTGTACCAAAAGCCCGTGCTTGAAGAAGGTCTTCAGCACCTTCTGGCGATAGGCGTCTTCCTCCACCTCGGCATCCAGGCCGGGCTGGGGCAGATGCACGATCTCACCCAGCGGTTTCTTGAGCACGTCACCGACCAGCGAATACATCTGGTAATACTGGTCTTTCTCCGATTTCAACAAACCGACCTCAGTCAGCTTGGCTAGGTGATGCGAGATGGTGGCTGGTTTGAGGTTCAAGATAGCGGCCAATTCTTCACCGTGGCGCGGTTTGGCTTTTACCAAATTTAGGATCAGCAGCCGCACCGGATGTCCCAGCGCCTTGAAGAGCTGCGCCCGGGCTTCGAGATTGATCTCTACGTTCGATTTATTGCTCATCCCAGGCCTCCGCTCCGGTCGCCCGGCGGTAGCAATCGGCGAAAAGCTCGCGCATATGCTTTACCATGCCGACCTTGATGCGTTCCTTGATCAGACCTTCTTCATCGTGCATGGCTTGCAGCAACTCGATGTCCTGCTCGCCGCGCGCCACCATCTTTCCGGTGACATGATCGAAGGCTCGCACCAGCTTCTCCATTTCGGATATCTCCAAATCGAAGATCGCTTCATAATCACTCATAATGATTTACTCCTTGACAATCAATTCGATAATATTCTCACAAAAAACCTTCCAATTGATTAAATAATTATCTACGCAGATATTATCATTTGATTAGTTATTCGTCAAATTAAATACAGGGCATTTTTTCACAAGTGACTACACAAGAAGGCAGAATTTTCAGCGCAGTTCCCCAGCTACTCTTGCCGCGCGTTACAACTACCTATATAATAACCAGCCCGGCTCATGTCGCGTTTTATCAATTCTAAGCAACCGGCCTGCGTTCGTTTTCTATTCAGGCCGCATTATTAACGTTCCTGGATGTATTTGAATGGCAACGACACAAATAGCAATTGAAGAAGCCGCCGAGTTTACGCTCGCGGAGCAATACCAGACCAACCGCAGCGGCCCCGGCCGTTGGATCATTTCTCATTTCAAGCGCTACTGGTACGTGGGCATCGTGATCTTGATTGGCGCATTCGGCAACGCCGCCCTGGCTTCGGTCGTTCCGATCCAGGTTGGGCAGGCCTTCGACTCCATCCTGCAAAAACCACCCAAGGTCGACCTGCTGGCCGGATTCGCCTGGACGATCATCATCAGCCAGGTGATCCGCGGCGTCTTGCAATTCGGGCGCAACTTCGGCGCAGAGATCCTGGGCCAATTGCTGGAACGCAATATCCGCCACGAGCTTTACGTCAGTCTACTGGGCAAGAGCATGACCTTCCATAACTTGCAACCGGTAGGCGACACGATGGCGCGCGCCACCAATGACGTGCGCGAAATCAACTTCATGTTCAATCCAGGCTTCAACCTGGTGATCGGCTCGGCCAATTTCCTGATCATGCCGTTGATCGTCGCCCCACGCTATCACCCTTCCCTGGTGCTGGTCCCAATCCTGTTCATCATCGGCTACATCCTGGCACTGTGGCAGTACCTGAAGGAACTCGACCCGATCACCACCAAGGTGCGCAGTTCCTTCGGTGAATTGAACACTCGCCTGGCCGAAGCCTTGGACGGCATCGAAACCGTCAAAGGTATGGCGCAGGAGGAGAACGAGGTCGGACTGTTCGAGAAGAACGCCCGCCGTTTCCGGGACGCTTTCGTGTGGCAGGGAGATGTGGAAGCGCGTTTCCTGCCGCTACTGCTGCTTGGGCTGGCCCAGGGCGGGGCACTGCTGCACTCGCTGATCCTGTTCCGCCAGGGGCTGCTGACCACCGGCGACGTGATCGCCTACTTCGGCATCATCTCGCTGTTTGGCTTCCCCACTTTCGTCTCCCTGTTCGCCTATTCGCAGGTTTCGCTGGGCATCGCCGGTGCCCGCCGCATCCTGGAACTGATCAACCGTGAGACCGAACTCGACCAGAACGTGGAGGGCAGCGCGGCCGAGATGAAAGGCGCCATCGAGTTCCGGGATGTCACCTTCAACTATGGTGATACCGAGCCGGTGCTCCAGAACGTGTCCTTCAAGGTCGAGCCCGGCCAAACCGTGGCCATCGTCGGCCAGACCGGAGCAGGCAAGACCAGCCTGGCGAAACTGGTCAACCGCACCTACGATGTCGACTCCGGCCAGGTGCTGGTGGACGGTATCGACGTGCGCGATTGGCAACTGGAACCGCTGCGTCGCGGTATTTCGATCATCGAGCAGGACATCTTCCTGTTCTCACGCTCGATTGCAGACAATATTTCTTTCGGCTGCCAGAACGACAGCCAGACCGATATCGAAGCAGCCGCAAAAGCCGCCCAGGCACACGAGTTCATCCTTGACTTCAAAGATGGCTACGATACCGTAATCGGTGAGCGCGGCGTGACCTTGTCCGGCGGGCAACGCCAACGCCTGGCACTGGCGCGCGCTTTCCTCACCAACCCCACCATCCTGGTGCTGGACGACTCAACCAGCGCCATCGACAGTGCCACCGAGGATAAGATCCAACGCGCCATCTACAATGCCG
>JBNKDB010000333.1:0-2616 GCA_050288045.1 Anaerolineales bacterium
CACCGTTCTGTACCACCACCCCTATCTCGATGAGAAGTACGGTTTGCCGCCGGATTACCCGGTGATGAGTGATGGTGAGATCGAAGCTTTGGTGGCGGACTTCGTGCGCGCCGCCCAGCAGGCTTATAAGATTGGTTTCCATTTCGTAGACCTCAAACACTGCCACGGTTACCTTGGTCACGAATTTTTGACTGCCTATTCAAGGCCGGGGAAGTACGGTGGCTCATTCGAGAACCGCACACGCTTCTTGAGCGAGATCGTGGCAGGGATTCGGGCGGAAGTACCTGGCCTGCGGATTGGTGTGCGCTTGAGTGCCTTCGATATGCCACCGTTCAGACCAGGGGCGGATAAGGCAGGCGAACCGGTAGATTTGCTTGATAAACAGCGCTATTGGTTTGGAGCAGACCAAACAAACCCGTTCCGCATCGATCTGGAAGAGACCGTTCGCTTTCTGGAATTACTCGATACCTTGGATATCGAGTTGGTGAATGTGACCGCGGGTAGTCCGTATTACTGCCATCATATCCAGCGTCCGGCACTCTTTCCGCCTTCGGATGGCTACCAGCCACCAGAGGACCCGCTGGTGGGGGTAGCGCGCCAGATTGAGGCAACCGCGCAACTCAAAGCGCGCGTGCCTAATTTGCTGATGGTTGGAACGGCGTATAGTTATTTACAGGAATGGCTGCCGAATGTGGCGCAGCATGTGGTGTGCACCGGTCAAGTGGACTTTGTCGGTCTGGGGCGGATGATACTTTCGTACCCGGAAATGCCTGCGGATATATTGGCCGGGAAAACCTTGCAGCGCAAGTCGATCTGCCGCACGTTCAGCGATTGTACAACTGCTCCGCGCAATGGCTTAGTATCTGGTTGTTTTCCACTCGACTCATATTACAAGGATTCTCCGGTTGCGGAAGCGTTGAAGGATGCCAAGGTTCATTTGAAGGAAAAATTCGGATGAGTAAAGAAATCTTGTTGGTGTCTGCTGGGACAGCGCATCCTAATTTGGCAGCGCGGCGTGTGTTAAGGCGTACATTGACCGTACTGCCGGAATTCAAGTTTACGCGGATCAGGCATTTGGATATGCTTCCGATGCTTGACCTGGAAGCATATGCCGGGATGGTGCTGTATTATCACGCCGAAGACCTGCATCCGGACGCGCTACAAGCGTTTCGAGATTATGTGGCGGGCGGTGGAGGCGTGCTGGCCGTGCATAGTGCCTCGGCCTCGTTTAAAAAGATAGATGAATATTACGAAGTGTTAGGCGGCCGATTTGTCAATCATGGGGCGGTGGAGAATTTTAAGCTGGTTCCCGGCAGTTTGATGGACGATATTTTTGGGCGGGGAGAACGGTTCACGATCTACGATGAACTTTACAGACATGAATATGACTCGGACAATGCGGTTCACTATTACGTAGAAGTCGAGACTGGAGCGGGAGAGCTTGAAAAAGAACCTTTTGTCTGGACACGAGATTTCGGGCAGGGGCGGGTTTGTTATTGTGCATTTGGGCATACAGTAAAAGCCTTACGCCAACCAGGTGTCCAGGCAATCTTACAGCGCGGTTTGCGTTGGGTGAGTGGGAGTTGATAGAATGAGTGAAGCGATACGACTAGGAATTGTGGGTTGTGGTTCGATTGCTGACCCAATTGCCAAATTGACGCGCTTGACGCGCGGTATCCATGTAACGGCGTACTGCGACACGAATATTGAAAACGCTAAACGGTTGGCAGGGAAGTACGGGGGTGGCGCAGTTTATGATAATTTCATCGATATGCTAAATAAGCAGGCGCTCGACGCGGTCTATTTGGCTGTACCCCATCACCTGCATTATATGATGATCTGTGAGGCTCTAGATAAAGGGCTGCCGGTGTTGACCGAAAAGCCGATTACCCGCACATTGGCAGAGGGCATCGCGGTAGCCGACATTTCGGAAGAAAAGGGGCTTCCGGTGGGTGTGAATTATCAGTACCGCTACGACCGTGGCTGTTATGCGCTGGCACAGCATGTTTGGCACGGCACGTTGGGAAAGGTATTGTACGGCCGCATTAATTTGGCCTGGCATCGGGAGGATGCCTATTTTGGACATGCTGCCTGGCATAAATCCATTGCCCAGGCCGGGGGCGGCACATTGATCACTCAGGCAAGCCATTTGATCGATGTGGTGTTATGGGCTTTGGAGACCACGCCTAAATCTGTGTTTGGACAGATGGCAAAGAAGCGATTTGTGGACGTGGAAGTGGAAGATACGGCCTTGGGGACGATCACGCTTGAGGATGGCTGCTTGGTGCAGATTGCCAGCTCGATGGCAGCGACACCGGAACAAGCCGTAATGATTGAGCTGTATGGCGAGAAGGGCACGGCGATCTATACCGATAAGCCACGCCCACAACTGGTGTTGCGTGGCGTAAAGGCGAAACGTATTCCGCCGCCAATGTTTGGCTTGCATGCTTTGCATCGCAGTATTAAAGGATTCCGCAATTGGCTGCAAGATGGCGACCCCTATTTGACGCCGGCGCGTGCTGCGCTTCCTGCCTTGGCAGTAGTAGAAGCATTCTATCGTTCAGCTAAATCGGGCGCCCGTGAGGCAGTAGAAACAGAGTACTAGGTGGGGATGCT
>JBNKDB010000334.1:0-2054 GCA_050288045.1 Anaerolineales bacterium
CGGACGGCCGCCAGCACGATCTCCGCACTCTGGCGGGCACGCTGCCCAGACATACTCATTACGCCCAGGCTGACGACGATCGGTTTTGGCCCGGCTTCCAGGAAAGTAAGTAAATCCTTCGGCGGTTGCCAATCGGTTTGCGGGCGGGCAAACCAGTATCCGGTCTGGCGTACATAGGCGGGCCAGTTTGGATTGGGCGGGGCCACATGGCGGCTGACGGGCAGCAGAATCATGCGCTTCGAGAGCATAGCGGTAATGTCCGTGACCGGCGGCGCGCCTAAACGTTTTCGAGAACGATTGAATGGCAGCACCAGCAGCTTGCCAAATATTCCCCAGGTCAGGCGCTGCATGGGCGTAGGATCTGGATTGTCGAGCGGAACGCGCGCTGGTTGCAGGGTCACGCTGATCCAGGGCACGCCCAGCTTTTCAGCCTCGGCCACGCCGCTGCCGGTATCCGAAGTCACCACCAGGTCGACATCTTTACTCAATCCCAAGACTTCGGGGTAGGCGGCTTCTACCAACTGTGAACCTAGCCGCATCACGCGCAGCATGCCGATCCACATATTATTGAACGATTTTTCCAGCAGGCGTGCCCCTTCGATGCCCATGTCGACCGGTGGACCAACCGGAGCACTTTTCACCCCATGTGCCTCGACCAGGTCGCACAAGGTTGGGTTGGTTGCCAGTGTGACTGTGTGCCCGGCGGCCTGTAAACCCTGGCACAGGTTTATGTAGGGTTGCACGTCACCGCGTGAACCAATTGACGCTACCAAAATCTTCACAACGCTGTTCCTCCTCCAGCACTCCGTATTCGAAAAGTATTATAAACGAGCCGGGGTGTTCCGGTTTTCTTAAGGAAATTCCTAAATTGCTCCTTGACAAAGATTTTAACTTAGTGTATCTTTATTGAAGATAAGTTTGTATAACAAACTAAACTTTTTTGGAGACTAAGATGAGTAAGTTGAATTTGAGTAAATCGCAGAGTCTAACGCAAAAGCTTTACCTGGCCTATCATCAGGATGGTATCCTTGATCTGGTCATCGGGGTGATCCTGCTGCTTTTCGCGGCCGTGCTGCTCTTCGATCAGGTAGTCTTTATTGGCACCATCGGGATTCCGGCCATTCTCTACTTTCCCTTAAAACAACGCATTACTTACCCGCGTCTGGGCTACATCCGTTTCGAGGCCGAAGAGGAGCAGCAACGCAGATACATTTTGCTGCTTGGTTTGGGGGTGGTGGCTTTTGTAGGCCTGGCCGTATTCTATATCCTGGTGGGTGACCTCCCAGAAAGTGTGTTGGATGTGCTGCGCACTAACGATGTCCTGATCCTTGGCGTTTTGATTGGATTGTTCTTGGGAGCTTTGGCTGCTTCCCTCAAGAATCGCCGTTTCTATCTTTATGCCGGGTTGGCGGTCTTGCTGGTCTGGAGCGCCCATTTTCTGGGATTCCGGGCGGGGATTGCGGTGACGGTGCTTGGGACTGCTGTAGAAGCGACCGGCGTATATGTTTTGCTGCGTTTCCTCAAGAAATACCCGGTTGAGCAGGAAGGCTAACATGGCTGACAGGAGTTCATTTTCTGACGTACTGCTGCTGGCCGGAGAGATCGATAAAATCGTGCACGAACCGGCGCGCTTGATGCTGCTCTCCATCCTCTACGTGATCGACCAGGCTGACTTCGTCTTCTTGCTCAACCAGACCGGGCTGACGCGGGGGAATTTTTCCACGCATATGAGCCGTCTGGAAGAAGCGGGATATATTGAGGTAAATAAGGAGTTCGTCGAAAAACGGCCGTTAACAGTGTTGGCGATCACCAAGCAGGGGCGGGTTGCCCTGGAAACCTATCGTGGTCAAATGAAACAGATCCTGGCAGCATTGGGCTGAGTTCCACTTTGCAGCAGATTACGGTATTTAATAAAGTAGGCTATCGAACTTTATAAGTTCGATAGCCTTTTCTAATTTCGTTAAAATCTATTCTGTGACCTGAAGCGCAATTCCAAAATCTGGCCACCAATCATCGGCGGCATGGGCGGCGAGGGTACCGCGAGTTTCGCCATC
>JBNKDB010000335.1:0-2751 GCA_050288045.1 Anaerolineales bacterium
ATGAAGAACAATCTAACTGCCGCGACCACCTTGAAGAAAGACCATCTGATCGTGGTCACCGGAGCGGGTGGCTTTATCGCTGGGTCGCTGGTCAGGTATTTTGCCGAACAAGGCTTTACCAATATTCGAGCCATTGATAAGAACCCGCTGCCCCAGTGGTATCAACGCGTCCCTGGCGTTGAGAGTTTGTCTTTAGATTTGAGCTACCGTGATAATTGCAAACGCGCCGTTGAAGGTGCTGTGGAAGTCTACAACTTAGCCGCCGATATGGGGGGGATGGGCTTTATCGAACGCTTCCGGGTGGAATGCCTGCGCAGCATCTTGATCAACACTCACTTGATCGATGAAGCCTATAAAGCCGGCGTGGAACACTACTTCTTCTCGTCTTCGGCCTGCGCCTATAATACCGATCTGCAAAGGGATCCCAACGTGCGCGCGTTAAAAGAATCGGATGCTTATCCGGCCATGGCTGAACGCGGCTACGGCTGGGAAAAACTAATGTCTGAGATGTTCTGCCAGGAATATTGGGCCGAACGCCAGATGAAAACCGCCATTGCTCGTTTTCACAATGTCTATGGCCCCAACGGCACCTGGGATGGCGGCCGTGAGAAAGCTCCCGCAGCCCTCACCCGCAAAGTGCTCGAGGCCATGGATACAGGCATGTTTGAAATCGATATTTGGGGTGACGGCAACCAGACCCGTAGTTTCATGTACATTGACGATTGCGTCAAAGGCATCGACCTGATCATGCACAGCGAAGCCTTGATTGCCACACCGATCAACCTGGGTTCCAGTGAACTGGTTTCGATCAACGAGTTGGTCAGCATGATTGAAGATATTGCTGGCGTAAAGCTCGAACGGAAATACGATCTGGATGCTCCCCAAGGTGTGGCTGGCCGTAACAGCGACAATACTTTCATTCAACAAGCGCTTGGTTGGGAACCTGACACGCCCCTGCGCGCAGGTATGGAGAAAACTTTCACCTGGATCAGTCAGCAATATGCAGATCGCAAAGCCGGAAAGTACGTTCCGGCGGGTGTTCACTAGCCGAATGAACGGTTCATCTTTCCCTGTTGAACAAAAGACCCAAAAAAGTGAAACCTAAATGTACTCAAGCCAGAAATCAGAGATCACCCAAGTAATCGGGAATATCCCTTACCGGATGGCCTTTGCGGGCGGCTGGATCGATCAACCCTTTATCTCGCGGCACAACCTCACTCCGCCTGGCTCGATGGTTGTCGTCGCCATTGAGCCAACGGTTCCCTTCATGGATCGCTGCGGGATGGGTACCAGCACCCGTAAGGTTGCTATGCAAATTTGGGATGGATGTATTCCTCCTGGTGCCCCGGCAGATTTGGTGCGCGAATTGTATGCTGCCGAAAATGATGGCCAAACCGCCCCATCTGGATCTCAAGATATGGCCGGGATTTTGTATCCGGGAATCAACCGCCTGGATTACGATTTCGCCCACGAGTGTGGGTACTTCCCTGTTCATGTCGAATCGAACAACGATCCAGAAATTGCTGCCTGGCTAGAGCAAATCATCTACATGGTTCCCATCAACCCGCGCCCGGATGCATACGATCCATTAGTTGAAAAGCATCTTGATCCAGACTGGATCAGCCGCCTGGGACAAAGCGGCAAGGATTGTTTTGAGGCCATCATTGCCCGGGACGCCCGAGCATTGGGGGCCTCCATGAAAGAATGTATGCTTTGTTGGGAGCAGATCTTACCCGGTACTGTGCGCCATCCGACCATCGCGATTGATCTGATGGCGATATTATCTCATTACCAAGAGCGCTATATTGGCGCCATGTATTCAGGTTCAGGCGGCGGCTATATCTACGTGGTTTCGGACGAACCGGTGCCCGGTGGTTTTCAGGTTAGAGTGAGGATCGCCTGATGGAAAAAATCGTTGTCAGTGGCAGCTTCGATAATCTCAAATCCCGTCAGGTGCGCCTTCTGGAAGAAGCCGCCAAGTTCGGCCCAGTGCATATCTATCTGTGGTCGGACGAAATTGTAAAGGCCCTTACGGGGGTTGTTCCTAAGTTCCCGTTCGAAGAGCGCAAATATTCTCTACAGGCAATACGCTATGTGTACAAAGTGCACACCATAGAACAAATGCCCGGACTGAATGAACTACCCCCAATTAGCGGCTTCAAGCCCCGGATGTGGGTCGTCAATTAAGAGCACGATAGCCCTCAAAAACGGGAGTATTGCGCATCCCAAGGCATCGTTTATACCGTGATCGATGAAGATGATCTGCAAGGCTTTCCCATCCAGCCGATTGAAGACAAATCCTCCCCATGGCGCAAAAAAGTGCTGGTCACCGGCTGTTTTGATTGGCTCCATTCCGGGCATGTGCGCTTTTTCGAAGAAACCTCGGCATTGGGCGATCTATACGTGGTGGTAGGTCACGATGAAAACGTGCGCCTGCTCAAGGGAGCTGGGCACCCTATGTTCCCCGAGGATGAGCGGCGTTATATGGTCGGTTCGATCAAGTTCGTCAAGCAAGCCTTGATCTCCAGCGGCAGTGGTTGGATGGATGCCGAGCCGGAAATTACGGAAATCCAGCCAGATATCTACGCTGTAAACGAAGAAGGCGACAAGCCCGAAAAGCGTGCGTTTTGCGAAAAACATGGACTGGAATATGTGGTGTTGAAGCGCACACCCGCGGCGGGTTTGCCCCGCCGCGAGAGCACACACCTGCGCGGATTTTAGGAGCGATATGTACTACGCCGTTATCATAGC
>JBNKDB010000336.1:0-5095 GCA_050288045.1 Anaerolineales bacterium
CTTCGCCGTCTTCGTAGCGCACGCGTACGCGTTCGGCTTTCAGACCGTATTCTCCGGCCTGGACAAGCTGTTGGGTGTCCAGGTCGACTTCCGGCAAGGGCTGGGACTGGACCTCGAAGGCCAGCGGTTCCTGCTCGATGATGACGTCTTCCCGTACCTGGACGATATGGATGATGCCGTCTTCGGGGAGCGCTTTACTTTCGGCCGGAACGCTGTAATCCAGGCCGAGCAGCGGAACGCCTGCTTCGGCCAGCGCTTCGCCGACCGTGTCGGCAGTTGAAAGCACGGCCACACTTTGCCCACCGACCACGATCTCCAGCGGTTGGGCATGTTCGATGCGCACGCTAATGTCATCTTCCAAGGGGGTGTTCAAAGGTTTACTGATCTCGTCGGCGGTCAGTACTTCGATGCCGTGTTCCCAGAGTGCCGCGCCTAAGGTAGGGGCAGCCGAATCGATCTTACGTTTGCTGCCGTCTTCATCCACGCTGATCTCGACCGTGGGGCGAATGAACAGGGTCAGGAAATTGCCGTGGGGTAGGGTTTGGTTGGGGGTGTAAGTACGTCCGGTAATGAAGACGCGCTCATCGCTGGACAGGCTCAAGTCTGCGGCAGCCAACACGTCTCGGATGACGCGTTCGGTTGTGTACAGGCTGAAGAGATCATCCCCAGTGTGGATTTGCACCTGGACGGCGCGTTGGACAGCGATGGTTTCCCCATTTTTAAGACGTGTTCCACTTTCCGGTGTGACCACATCACCGGGGCGCAAAACCACCCCGGCCTGCTCCAAGACCCCCGCAACCTTTAGAGACCAGGTCGTTACAGATTGTACATCGCCGTCGACATCGATCTCGACGGTTTTGCGCAGGGAAAGACCTCCTAGAAGGAGGATGATAACGCCTGCAATCAGTGCAATTTGCCACCATTTTAAGGACTTCATTGCTCTCGATTGTATCAAAATCGGTGCAAACCGTCAAAAAAATACCCCCGGCAAAGCGGAGGTATCATGTTCCCTTAATCTGTTCCCAGGCAGTTATTGCAGGGCGGCGATGTATTCGTTCCAGGTAGATTCTGGCATTGTGCCAATCACGACGGCCTGGACGATACCTTCGGCATCGATAAAGAAGGTGGTCGGCAGGCTGTTCAAGTGTCCAAAATCCCGGTTGAACTGCCCATGGGTATCGAGCAGTACGGGGAATGATAATTCCTGGGTTTCCAGGTAGCGCTCGATATCGCGCAGATCGTCGCCGTCGGTGGCGTTCACGGCCAACACTGCGATGCCCTGGTCTTCTAAATTCGGATACATGGACTGCACCAGGCTCAATTCTTCTTTGCAGTAGCCGCACCACGAAGCCCAATATAGAATGATGACCGGTTGGCCGTAGTATTCCGATAGGGTGAGTTCTTCACCGGCAAACGCTTCTAATTTGAAATCTGGGGCCAGGTAGCCTTCCTGGGCTTTTACTTCCAGGGTAGAGCCGTCGGGCAGTACGGCGGTTGCCACAGCCTGACCGTCATCGATCGTGTAGTCATCCCGAACTTCGGGGAGCAGTGCAATGAAAATGAGAGACGCCGCACAGACACAGATGCAGAGGCTGATGCCGATGATGATCGCTATTCCGGCTGCCAGGGAGATGCCCAGCCATTGACCTGAGTTAGATCCCGAATTCGAATTTTCCATGATGTGCGCTCCTGAAATGATATGAATAAGCGCCCGGCAATTCCCTTGTGGGCACTATGCCTATCATTCTATATGTTTTTGGAACGTAATTCAAGTGTGGTGGATGGAGTTTGCCAGAATGTAAGCTGTAGAATTCCCCTCACCCAAAAAGAAAAATGCCCGGGCAGGCACCCCGGCGGCACCCAAAGACACCTACTTAGTGCTGCTTCCTCTCGGACCTGACACGGTTCGCAGGACTTCGCCGCGCCGGACCCGCCCGGACAGGCAGTAGCATAACGCATCGGTCGCGGCTTGTCAAGCAGTATGTAGTAAGCGGTATACGGTAGACAGTATGCAGGAAAAAAAGAAAAACATTTGTGTCATTTGCACACAATTTGTGCTATTCGTGTTTGCAGATTCTCTGTGTTGAAAGGCGTGTCTATTTCGATTTACGCAAGGCTGAAATCCCGGCGCTGACTAGGATGATCAGCATGATAGCCACGGTAGCGTAAATCACCGGGATGATCTCGCCTTGCTCTTCCAGACGGATTGCCATGGCACGCGTGCTTTCCAGGGTGGGGTCGATCGGTGGGCGAGCGGTAGGCAAGGTTTGCATGTAAGCCAAGACATCGGCCACTTCTTGCAGTGTCCAGCCCAGGTTTTCGGAGGCAGGCATATTACTGGCCGGCTGTCCAAAGCGGATCTTGTGTACCGCGCGCCAGGGGTCTTGCCAGGCAACGTCGCCCAGGTAAACGGGGTTGGTGGCGTTTGCAAAGTTCCTGCGCTTGCCATCTTCGCCATGACAGGGTACACAGGTTTCGAGATACAATACTTCGCCGTTTTCCTTATTCCCCAGGGCAGTGCGGGAATCATAATCGATCATCAAGGCTACATCGACCTGCTTGGTGCGTAGGAAGGCCACCAGATCATCCAGGGCGGTGTTGTTGATGTATGGGGTAAAGTTGTGATTCGCATCGCGGGAGCCGTCCAGCCAGGCGCGGATATCTTCATTCGAGTCGCCGATCACGCCCTGCACACCGCTAAAACCGGTGAAATGGTCGCCCTCACCGTATGCACCGTCCACGCCCTTGTAGTCCCAGCCGTGACATTCCTGACAACGCCAGGTCTTTGGGCCGGTCAATGAATTTTCTTCTTGCCGTCGCCAAAGGGGATGATTGCCTTCCGGTGGTTCCTGATCTAGCGCGTTGTACCAGTTATCATATAGTTTGCCGCCCTCGACGGGATCGCCTTGGGGAACTTCTTGTGCATGGCTCCCCTGGACAAACACCAACCCAAAAGCTAAACCAATAATGGATAGAAAAAGCAGCTTGATCGCCGGTTGGATGCGCATTTGTTTTTTGATGATTTGCCTGATTTTGATTGGTTGCATAAGCTCCCAGAGTATAACACTGCCTGGTTGTGTTGGGGAGATTCAGCGAAAATCACTTCCGTGTTATACTCGCGCCACTGAACCCAAAATTTCCAGGAAACGACCTATGCGAATCGATCCCCAATGGCACATCCTCGAAACTGAATTTCTCCCCTCACAACTGCATCAAAAAGAAACCGTATTTACTTCCGGCAACGGTTACCTGTGTTCGCGCGGCGCCTTCGAAGAAGGTTACCCGGACGAAGAGGCGCTCACTTTCCTGCATGGTGTTTTCGACGATATCCCGATCTTTACCACTGAACTTGCCAATACGCCTAACTGGCTGAACCTGAGTGTGTACGTCAACGGCGAGCGTTTTCGAATGTCGGAGGGGACGTTACTGGACTACCGGCGCGACCTCGACCTTTCAAATGGGGTGGTCAGCCGCACGATACGCTGGCAAAGTGCAAATGGGCATACGCTCGAACTGTACTTCGAGCGTTTTACCAGTCTGGCCGACCCGCACGTGATGGGCGTGCGCCTGCGAGTCGTGGCGCTGGACTTTACCGGCGGGTTGGAGTTTCGGGCCGATATTCCCGGCTGGGCAGATACGGATGGCATGCTGCATTGGCGGTCCGTTGCCCAGGGCTGCATCGGCCGGAGTGGCGCTTTCCTGCACCTCAAGACCCGCGAAACGGGAATCGAATACTGCCAGGCTTTAGATTTGCGCGTGCAGAGCGATGAGGTAGAATATGAATATTGGGATGCAGATGGCCAGCCGACGGTAGTTGCGCGCTTGAACGTACAGCCGGAGCAGCAGGTCGTGGTTGAGAAGCTGGTGACAATTTACACGACGCGCGATCTGGCCGACCCGCAGCTTGCCGCCCTGGCGCACCTTGAAAAAAGCGTACAGACTGGTTATGCGGTGCTATCGCGTGCCAACCAGATCGCCTGGGACGAACGCTGGAAGCAGGCCAACATCACCATCCGCGGAGATGCCGAAGCTGATTTAGCCTTACGTTACAGCCTGTTCCAACTATTGATCGCCGCGCCACACGATGACCCGCGTGTTAGCATTGCCGCCAAGACGCTCAGCGGACTAGGGTATCGCGGCCACGTTTTCTGGGACACGGAAATCTTCCTGCTGCCGTTCTTCAGCCATACCATGCCGGAGACGGCTCGCAACCTCTTACTGTATCGCTACCACACCCTGCCTGGGGCGCGTCGCAAGGCACAGGCCGCCTGTTATGAGGGTGCTATGTATGCCTGGGAGAGCGCCGCTACCGGCGATGAGACCACACCGCGTTGGGTGCCGCTGCCGGATGGGGGGCTGGTGCGCATCTGGTGTGGTGATATCGAACACCATATCAGCGTCGATATAGCCTACGCCGTTATGCAGTATTGGCAGGTCACCGGGGACGATGATTTTCTGCGTGACTACGGGGCGGAGATTGTGCTGGATACGGCCGGTTTCTGGGGGGCGCGCGTCGAGTGGGATGCAGAGAGGGCGGTGTACGCCATCAGCGATGTGATCGGCCCGGACGAATACCACGAGCACGTCGACGATAATGTGTATACCAACGCGCTGGTGCGCTGGCATTTGAAGACGGCGATCGAAGTAAAAGCTTGGCTGGAAACACATTTCCCGGAGAAGGCGCGCGCCCTGAGCGCCAGCCTGGACCTGACCCCAGAGCGGACTGCCCATTGGGAAGATGTGATCGCCAAGCTAGTGTTAAATTACGATCCCGAGACAAAGTTGTTCGAGCAGTTCAACGGCTACGCTGCGTTGGAAATGCACGCTCCCGAGGAGTATGAACCGCGCCGGGAGTCTTACCAGCAAATCCTGGGCATCGAGGGTGTGCAGAAAACGCAATTCATCAAGCAGCCGGACGTGATGATGATGCTCTATCTGTTACAGGATGAATACGAACGCGAGACCATCCAGAAGAACTTCAACCATTACACACTGCGCACCGACCTGGCTTATGGTTCATCGCTCGGCCTGGCGATCCAGGCTACGCTGGCCGCTCAATTGGGGGATGTCGCCGGGGCTTATGAGCATTTCATGC
>JBNKDB010000337.1:0-2908 GCA_050288045.1 Anaerolineales bacterium
TTAGGAGGTGTTGTTATGGACGCGGATTTGTTTGCCCAATCCCAGAAAGAAGACGGTATCCACTACAAGCTTGACTTGCTCGCCGGGGAATGGGAAGGAACAACCAGGACCTGGTTCAAGCCGGGAGAACTTGGCGACGAACAACCTAACCGGGGCACTATTCGCCCGATCCTGGATGGGCGTTTCCTGCTGCATGAATACACCACCAGTTTGATGGATAGCGATTGTCAGGCGGTGGCGATCTATGGGTACAATTTGCAGCGCCAACGCTTCGAGGCAGCCTGGGTCGATACCTGTCATAACGGCACCGCAATCATGTTCTCTACTGGCAAAACGTCTCATCCGATTTTCTCGGCAACCGGACAATACGGCGATCCAGAACAGGGGCCGTTGTGGGGCTGGCGGACAGAGATTGATGTCGTTGACGCGGATCACATAACGATCACGATGTTCAATATCACCCCGAATGGAGAGGAAGGCAAGGCGGTGGAAACGGTGTACGCGCGCGCTAAGGCTTGATTTTCGGAAGTGTTTTGTGGCGCTACATAAACCCCATACCCTTCAAAAGGGGATGGGTGGTCGTAAGGCCGGGAAGGGGTTAGAAGTAACACGACATTCAGTTGGCAGTAACAAAAAAAGAGCCGCCCATTTGGGCGGCTCAATGTTACACGATAAAGATGAACTCTACTCGAGTTCAGCAACCAGTTCGGCTGCGGTAGCGTCCAGGTTCGCCAGGATCTCGGGGATCGCGTCGGGGCTTTCAGCTTGCAGAATTTCATTGAAAGCATCGCCAACGGCGCGGCGCACGGAGGTCCAGGAAGCCAGGGCCGGTTCGTAACCAGCGACATCGGTCAGGGCGAGTCCGGTGCTCCAGATCGGGTTGGCATCGATGTAGTCCTGGATGAACGGAGCGGTGGTGTCCTGGGTCGGGAAGTAGGCACTACCATTGATCCAGGTGGCCTGCGCCTCGGGGGAGGTCAGGTACTTGACGAACAGCCAGGAAGCCAGGTTTTCTTCGGGGGTGGTATTGACCACACCAACGTATTGGCCGAAGCCGTCGACAGCCGTACCGGCGTCACCAACGAAAGGTTGGAACGTCCAGGTGTCTTCGCTGGCGGCATCTTCGAAGGCTGCGATCTGGTAAGGCAGACCAGCGGTGGAGCTCATCACGAAGAGTGACTTGCGGGTAGCAAATTCGGGGTTCGGGTAGCTCTCGGTGGTCATTGTGCAGCCACTGTCCCACAGGTCCTTCAGGAAGGTGGCGGTCGCAACGGAAGCGTCGGACGAGAAGTCATAGCCGTCGCCGGCTTCGTTCAGACCGTCATCGCCGAAGGCATACAGCCAGGACATGTAGTTGGAAGCGCTGGCATACATGACCAGGCCACCGGTGCCGGCCAGGTCGGGGTCGCCACTGTCATTATTGAACTGGGCGGCTGCGCAAGCCTGTTCTTTGAACTCGGCGGGGGTGGTGGGGGGAGCGGCGAAGCCCAGATCCTGGGCAAAGCTGTCGTTGTAGTAGATCACGTTGGCGGATTGGCTGATCGGCCAGCCGACCTGCACGCCGTCGGCCAATTGGCCACCGGCGACTGCGTTTGTAAACAGCGCGGCTTGTTCGTCTGCGCTCAGACCATAGTCGGGATCGGTGATGTACTCATTGAAGTCGGCCATCACGTCCACGCTGGCCCAGTTCGCCAGGGCGTTGGTGTAGGCGGTGACGATGTTGGGCAGGTCACCGGACTGGATGGCAGCGTTCATGGCGTCTTCCAGATCGCTGTAGCCACCCTGGTCCAGGGGTTCTACGGTGATGCCGTATTCGTTATTGGCGTTGAAGTCATCGACGATCGCCAACATGGCTTCGTTCACGGAGCCGGTGCCCCACACGTGCCAGAAGGTCACGGTCGTGCCACTGAGGTCCATCATGGGGGCTTCTTCTGCCATCTCTTCCTCAGCTTCTGCGGCGTCTTCTTCTTCCGCAGATTCCATCGGCACTTCAGTAGGATCTTCTTCCATGGGTTCTTCCATTGGCTCTTCTTCTTCAGCCATAGGTTCTTCGGTGGGGGTAGCCTGCGGACCGCAAGCGGCCAACATCAGGGCGCCTACGAGCAGCAAAACAAAAACAGGGTACAATTTTTTAAACATTCTTCTTCTCCTAAAAGATGTATAGGTCGGATTTACGTGAGTGAATGTAATCACCTTTGAATGGGTTATATTTTTTCAAGGCACCTCCTTTTCAACGTTTGATTGTAACAGAAATCAATCATTTCTCAAATGATACCCGAGTATTATCCTTTCAAACCACTGCGGGCGATACTCTCGGTGAATTGTTTCTGGGTGATGAAATAGAGCAGCAATATCGGGATAATGGTGATGAATGCCCCTGCCATCATCAGGTTGATCTCCTGTCCGGCTTCCTCGACGAAGTTCAGCAGACCGACCGAGATCGGCCGCCACTCGGGGTTGTTGGTGACCAGCAGCGGCCAGGCCAGTGCGTTCCAGGAACCGATGAAAGACAGCACCACGATCACCATAATCGGTGCTTTGGAAAGCGGCAAGACCACCTGCACCAGGAAGCGCATGTGCCCGGCACCGTCGATCTGGGCGGCGTCGTAAAGCTCGTCGGGAATCTGGGCGAAGAACTGGCGCAGCAAGAAGATTGAAAATACACTACCCATGAAGGGCACCGTCAATCCCGGCCAGTTATTGATCCATTCGATCGGACCAATGCGCCCCAGCCAGGTCACGGTCAGGAAGTTGGGGATAATCAATACCATCGCCGGAATCATGATCGTGCTGAGCATGATGCTGAAGATCAGGTCGCGCCCGGGGAACTGCATGCGTGCAAAGGCGTAAGCTGCCATGATGCTGAAGATCAACTCACCCGACAGCGTGATCAAGGTGATCTGTACGC
>JBNKDB010000338.1:0-4863 GCA_050288045.1 Anaerolineales bacterium
ACTGCATTCGTACTCACCGAATCCAATATTCAGGACACGCTGCCGCCGGGGGACGCCGAGGTGCTTACGCTGGATATGCTGGCCGCCGAGATCGACGCGCAGAGCAAACGGGCGGTGAAGCAACAGGCTACTGCCGACAGCCTGATGTATGTGATCTACACTTCCGGCTCGACCGGCAAGCCCAAAGGCGTCAAAATCCCGCATCGCACGGTGGTCAATTTCCTGTATTCGATGCAGACCAAACCCGGTCTCCAGGCAACTGATCGTCTGCTGGCCGTGACCACGCTTTCCTTCGACATTGCCGTGCTGGAACTTTACCTGCCGCTGATTACCGGAGCGACGGTTGTGATCGCCCCGCGTGAGATCACCGCCGACGGGGCACAGTTGGCCGACCTGATCGCTACATCCGGCGCAACCTTCATGCAGGCCACGCCTTCCACCTGGAAGATGCTGCTGGCCGCCGGTTGGGAAGGCAATCCCAACTTAAAAATCCTATGCGGCGGAGAAGCTTTGTCCTTGCACCTGGCGAACAGCCTGCTGGACAAATGCGCTTCGCTGTGGAACATGTACGGCCCGACCGAAACCACGGTCTGGTCGACGTTGAGCGAAGTGACCGCCGGTGATGAAAAGATCACCATCGGCAAGCCAATAGCCAACACACAAACCTACATCCTCGACGCCAATCTGCAACCCGTGCCTGTCGGCGTGGTCGGCGAGCTTTACATTGCCGGAGACGGCGTCGGTGACGGCTACCTCGAGCGCCCCGAACTGACCGCCGAACGCTTCCTGGATAACCCATTTGGCGACGGGAAAATGTACCGCACCGGCGACACCGTGCGCTACCTGCCAGACGGGCAGATCGAATACCTGGGGCGTAATGACAACCAGGTCAAGATCCGCGGCCATCGCATCGAAATCGGTGAGATCGAAGAAAAGCTGCTCACCCATCCAGCGATCAAAGAAGCGGCGGTCGTCGCCCGGCCGGACCATACCGGCGAAACTTACCTGGCCGCCTACGTGGTCGCTGCCGACCAAGATAGCCCACCCAGCGTGGAGCAAATTCGCAATCATCTCTCCCAGCAACTTCCGGCCTACATGCTCCCGGCAATCACCAAGCACATCGACAAGCTGCCACTGACCCCCAATGGCAAGGTCGACCGCAAGGCGCTGCCCAGCCTGGACGGTGAACGCCCTGTGCTGCAAACCGAATACATCCCGCCCAGCAACGAGCAGGAGCAAATCCTGGCCGACTTGTGCCAGGAAATCCTGGGCGTCGAGCGCATCGGCATCCAGGATAACTTCTTCGATCTGGGCGGCAATTCACTGATGGCAACGCGCTTGATCTTCCAGGTACGCGAGAAATTCTCCGTCGACTTGCCCCTGCTGCGGCTGTTCGAAAACCCAACCGTCGCCGGACTGTCCCGCGCCATCGACCAGGCTCGTTTCACAGTCGAGAGCGGTGGGCGCCTGGCCGGGGATACCATGACCATCGAAAAAATGCTGGCCGAAGCCGAGCTAGATGAAAGCATCGGAGCTAATGGCCGTGTTTATACACCGGATATACCGTCAAGCAGCTTCTTCCTGACCGGAGCGACCGGCTTTGTGGGCGCTTACCTGCTGCAAGGTTTGCTAGAACGCGGCGCAGAAAAAGTGTACTGCCACGTGCGCGCCGCCGACGCCGAAGCCGGTCTGGCCCGCCTCAAACGCAACCTGGAATTTTACGCCCTGTGGGACAATGCTTACGCCGACCACATCATACCTGTGCCTGGCGACCTGGCCCTGCCCAACCTGGGCATCGCCCAGACCACGCTGGATGAGTTGGCCACAAACGTAGACGTGATCTACCACAACGGCGCCATCGTCAACTTTGCGTATCCCTATCCGGCCTTGAAAGCCGCTAACGTCAACGGCACGCGCGAAGTGCTGCGCCTTGCCAGCCGCGAGCATGTCAAACCCGTGCACTTCATCTCCTCGATCTCGATCCTCTTCGACGGCGATCTGGAAGCCGGGGCAGCCTTCATGGAAGACGTTGACCTGACAGACTTGAACGTGCCCTTCGGCGGCTACGGCCAAAGCAAGTGGATCGCCGAAATGATGATGTTCGAAGCCCAACGGCGTGGCATCCCAATTACCATCTTCCGGCCGGACAACGTTTCCGGCGACACCGAATCGGGCATCTGGAACGCCGACAACATGGCACACACCTTGCTCAAAGCCTCGCTGGAGTTAGGCGCAGTGCCAGATGTCGAGATCGTAATGGGCGTGGTGCCGGTCAACTTCGTCAGCGACGCCATCCTGCACATTTCCGCCCAGCCCGAATCATTCGGCAAAGCCTACAACCTGACCTCCGTCAACCAGATTTCCTTCTCCGTGCTGCTGGAAATGTTCACCGCCCTGGGCTACGAGATCGAGCGGTTGTCCTTCGCGGCCTGGAAAGACAAAATCTATCAACTGGCGCTGGATAACCCTGAAGCCGGGTACCACGCTTTCTACCAGTTGATCGAGCACATTGGAGCCGGTTCGCTGGAACAGGTCAAGATGCCGCGCATGGATCTGACCAACACGCTCAAAGGCATAGTAGGCACCGACATCGGAGAACCCAAACTCGACCTGGAACTAATTACCAAGTACATCCAATATATGAACCAGGGTACAGAATGACCCAACCGGTCTGGCTGCCCCTCACAAAAACAGACGCAAGCAAAACCTTGCGTCTGTTCTGTTTTCCCTACGCCGGAGGTAGCAGCACGATCTTCCACCGTTGGGGAGAGCAATTGCCCGACTGGGTCGAGGTAATTGCCGCACGACTGCCGGGGCGCGGTCCCAAGATTCGGGAACACGCCAAAGAAAGCATTGGCGAAATTGTTCAGGATATCGAACCAGAGGTCAAAGCCCTCACCGGCACCCCCATCGCCCTTTTCGGGCACAGCTTTGGCGCGCTGGTTGCCTTCGAAGTCGCCCGCCAGCTGCATAACCTGGGACAGCCGCCAACACTGCTGGTAGTTTCCGCCAGCCGGGCGGCGCACCTCCCGCCCACGCGTGCGCCTATCCACGCGCTTGAGCAACCAGAATTCATCGCCGAGTTAAAACAAATGGGTGGCACCTCCGAAAACATCTTGGAAAGCACAGAATTGATGCAGTTGCTGTTGCCTACCCTGCGGGCCGATTTCAAGGCCGCCGAAACTTACCGATACACCCCTGACGAGAAATTATCCTGCCCCATCCTGGCGCTCGCCAGCCCAACAGACCCTCATATAAAAATCTCCCAGGCTGCAGCCTGGGAGCAACTTACCAATAACACGTTTCAGATCGAGCAAATCTCCGGCGGGCATCACTTCCTGGAAACATCCCGCAGTGAAGTGCTTGCCATCCTTAGCGCCGCCCTCAAGGCGCACTCAAACAACTGACCGCAGCCGCATCGTGCGGCGGTTCCTGAGCATACACCCTGTAAATGTTGAACTCGGGGACAACACAGTATTCGCTCAACAGATAGCTGGCATTATAGAATTCTTCACTCAACGAGGCCAGATAGACCGGCCGTTCAGCAAGCTGGGCTTCGATCTCATCGACAACGATTTGCGAATCGAAGGTGAAGGGGTCTTCCAGCATCCATCCGGCCACTTCCACATCCGGCCGCAGCCCGGCCACGCGCGCATAATAATCAAAGACCAGATACTCGTCCGTAGCCGTGTACCACTCCGCCACCACCAACGCGTCCGGCGGCAAAGCCGTGATCGTGCTGCGGCCAAACTCATCGGCGCTGATGTCGCCATACTTATTGGGATTGGCGTAATAGGTGATCCCGGAACGTACATCCTCGACGCCCACACTGGGAATGCCCAGCGTTTCGTCCGTAATACCCGCTTTCGCCGTTATGCCGGGCAGGAAAGTATACAGGACCGGCATGGCTACGATCAGCACCACGTTAGCAAAGACAAAATTCCGAAGCCGGATACCTTGCAGCTTTGGCAGCAGCGCAGCCGCGCCTCGCGCAATCGCGAAGGCGAAAAACATGTGCGCCAGCATCAGGAAAGCAAACTGGTCGGTCACCCGGTAAGCGGTACCGAACAGGGCATAGATAATATACAGGAACAGGTTGCGCTGCCAAAACCCCACTCGCGATTTCCACAGGCCGTAAAAGCCAATACCTGCCCCCAGCAGGTTGAACTGCAAGAGCAGGTAGAAGAAATACATGCCAATACTTTCCAGCACAAAGCCCAGCGTGATCCCCAGTGAACTTTCCAGGAAGATGATACCGATCACCGACTCGGCCACATCCGTAGGATTGAAGATACCCAACATGCGCAGGAACTGGATCAGGTAGGGCGCAAAGCCCAGCACGAAGGCCAGCGGTAGCAGCAAAAGCTGTTTGGCGGCCGGTATTTCCCGCTCGCCCTTGAAGAAGCGAATCACATAGAATAGGCCAAAAGCGGGCAGCATCAAGAAGGCCAGCACGTGCGTAGCCGCCGCCATCCCAAATACCAATACGGTGCCGAACAGATAGGTGAACTTGCCCGTTTCCTCAAAGCGGTCGTAGAAATACAGGCCGGCCAGCATAAGGAAAGCCAGGAAAGTGTACACCTCCGGCGATGCCGCATGGAACCAATAGGTGTGCGAAACCGCCAGTGAAAAGGTTGCGAGCAATGCCGCCACGACCGAATCGGTGTGCTTGAGACATAGTACGTAGAATAATGTGATCGTCAACGCGCCGAACAGTGCCGAAATAAAATTGATTACCCATAAGGGGCTGGCGAATGACAGCAAGCGCACAAGCCCATAGCCAAAATACACGTACAGCGGGTGATCCCAGGCCGCTACCCCCAGTTTGGCAAACGGGAACGGCCCGCTGGTGAACATCTCATC
>JBNKDB010000339.1:0-8364 GCA_050288045.1 Anaerolineales bacterium
GATCACCCACGAGGTGTACGAATTAGAACCCGACGACCCGGCCACGCTGATGTGGTTCAGCAACCTGGCGGTGAAGTTCAAGCGCCACGACGAAGCCATCACCGCCCTGCGGCGCGCCGCCCAACTCGCCCCGCAGCAAACCGACATCTTGGTACGCCTGGGTTACGTTCAACTGCACATTGGCGAAACCGAGGCGGCCAAGGCCACCTTCGACAAATTATTCAATACCGGCACAGCCCGGACTACCGATCTGCGCGAAGCCGCCGTGGCGCTGATGGGCTTGGGCGAAACCGCCAGCGGGATCGCTTATCTGAAGCGTGCCCTCGAACTCAGCCCCGAACCCCAACCAGAACTGTTGGGCGAATTGACCACCGCTTACTATGAGGCCGGGGATCACGAAGCTGCGCTCGAAAGCCTGGACCAACGTATCGAGCTGGCCCCCAACGACCCTGATCTACTGGTGACCAAAGCCGACCTGCTGCTGGAAATGGATCGTCCTCAAGGCGCACTGGCCTGCCTGGAACATGCCATCCAAATGACGCCCAACCAGGCGAGTTTGCACCACCGCGCTGCCCTGATCCTGCGCGCCGCCAGCGACCTGCCCGCGGCCCTCAACCACGCCGAAGAGGCCGTAAACCTCCTGCCAGGCGAACCGGCCTACCGTCTGCTGGCCGCCGAAACGGCGCAGGCCAGCCTGCGCAACGGCGAAGCGCGTTGTTTATTGGGGGAAACCGAAGAAGGTTCCCAGGCGATCAGCCTGGCGGACACTTCCGTAGCCGAAGGCATCCAATACCTGTGCCTGCAAGCTGAACTGGCCCTGGCTGCCGGAGAAGAGATCTTAGCCGCCAACGCTGTCGCCCCGGTGCTCGACATGCAATCAGACAACATCTGCGCCGTCGCGCTGCAAGCCCGCCTGAGTCAGCGTCACGGCGATGAGCAGGCTGCCCAGGAAAACCTCGACGCCGCGTTAACTGCATTAGCCGACACCAATTTAGAGACCACCCCGGCACACCTTGCTACCAGCCACTGCCTAGCGGTAGCAGAAGCCGCCCTGGAAATTGGACGTTGGCCCGCCGCGCTGGAACTGGCTCGTCGGGCGACGGAATACACCCCACTGGAACCACGTCCGCACCTGATCCTGGCCCAGGCCATTATCTTGCAGGCCGAATATCAGCAGTTGTGCGCCGATGTTGAAGTCATCAAACATGCTCCCGGCAGCAGCGCCCTGGAAGAACGCAACCAACAGGCTTTTGAAGAAGCGATCACCGCTGCCAGGCGTTGTGCACCTTTCGAAGATACTCACCAGGAAATCGAACACTGGCGCGTCCGCGGATACGATGTCTTCCATCCCCACCTGAACAAGCGCGCCGAAGTCGTCAGCTACCCGGCCAATGCCGCCGAGGCCGCCAGCGCCATCATGGCGATGCGCAAAACCGGCGACACCGACCAAATGGAAACGGTTGCCGGGAAATTTGCTGCCGCACCGGCAGTGCTCATCCAACTGACCATCACCTTGATCAAGCAGGGTGTTCCCAAAGCGCTCGCGGCTGCCAAAAAGCTGCTCAGCTTGCAGCCCAGCGATGTCATCAGTCAAGCGCTATTTGCCCAGGTATGCGAAAAAGCCGAAGATTATCCTAAAGCGCTGGAAACGATCTTGCAGGCGCTCAGCACCTGGGAAGACGAACCGCGCTGGCACGCCAGCGCCGCCCGCCTGTACCAGAAGTTGGCCGAACTGACCGATGCGGTCTGTCATCTGGAGCAGGCCATCCAACTCGAACCCGATCACATCCCCCATTACCTATCACTGGGGAAGATTTACCTGCAATCCGGCGCACCCGGCAACGCCATCCGTGTGCTGGAGCAAGCCGCCGAACTGTCGGCCGACAACGCCGAAATCTGGCGTTCCCTGGCCCAGGCCCAGCAAGCTTCCGCCGAACTAGAAGCCGCTGCCGCCAGCGCAGAAAAAGCCATCAAGCTCAACCCGCACCAGATTGATCCGCTGTTATTGCGGGCCGAGATTGCCTTGCAAGCCAAATCAGCCCAAAAAGCGGAGGGTTTCGTGCAAACTGCACTGCGCCTCAAACCCAAGGACCCCAACGCCCTGCTGCTGCTGGCCCAGGCCTGTGAAGCCCAGGAACGTTTCCAGGATGCGATCACCGCCCTGGATGAAGCCGCCGGGTTGGCGCTCGAACCGTTCGAAATCTTGATGGCGCGCGTGCAGTTGATCGGCAAGGCCCAAGGGGCCGATGCCCGCCTGCTGGCGCTCAAGAAACTGCTGCGTCGCTACCCGGACCATCCCAAAGTGCTGGCCGAACTTTCCCAGGCGCTGGTGCACGCCGGGCAATCCGAACCCGCCATCGAGATCGCCCAGATGGCCGTAAAGGACAAAGCCAACCTATTGTCCGACCGCGAGAAGGCCGGGTTGCACTACCAACTCGGCAAGCTGCTACACGAGACTGGACAATTGGATCAATCCGTGCACCATCTCTCGAAATCGATCGAACTGGACGCCACCCAGCTAGACGCCTACTTGGAGATCGGTCAGGTCTTTCAGAAGCGCCGCCGCCTGGATCGGGCTCAAGTGGCTTACCAACACGCCATCGCCCTGGCACCGAACGACTCCCGTCCTTACTGGGAAGCCGGGCAGGCTCTGAAAGAAAGCAAGGATTACGTCGGCGCTGAGGCTATGCTGCGTAAAGCTGCTGCCCTCGCCCCGAAAGACCTCAATATCCAACGCCAGCTTGGCGCAGTGATCGCCCTGAAATTGGTACACCAACCCCAAGAGGTTCAATCATGACGACAACCCCGAATGCATCCATCGCCCGCGGCAAAGCGCTCCCTCGCGCCGGAGTCGTACACCTGCTGCAAACCGCTATACAGGTCGAGGAATACCGTTTCGCCCGCAACCTGGCCGAATGCTGGCTGGACAGCTACCCCGGAGACCTGCAAGTCGATTACCTGTTCGCCCAGGCTTTGCTGCACGATGAGCTTTTTTCCCAGGCACTGCCGGTGCTCAAACGCATTTGCAATACCGACCCGGAATACCTCGACGCCCAACGTGCCTTGCTCTACATCTCAAACACGGCCAAGTATTCGACCGCCGGGGATGCGCAAGCCTGCGTGCTGGCGCTGGAACAGAGCGACACCACCGATGCCAACATGCCCTCCTGGGGCCATTTACTGAGTTATGCCCGCCTGGCGATCCAAAAGCAAGATTACGAACAAGCCGATACGTACATCCGCCATGCGCTGCAAATCGATCCACCCACGCCACTGGTCGCCGTCACCCACCTGGAGCTGGCGCGCGTACATTACGACTGGCTGGCGCAGCGCAAGCTGGTCGAACACTACCACGAACGCTGGCCGGACTGCCTGCAATGTACCCTGCTGCTGGCGGACATCCTCATGCAGGCCGGAGAGGAAGAACGTGCCGTCGCCCTGCTGCACCAATGCGCCACCAACGACGTGACCGGCCAGGTCGCCCGGCGCTTATGGGGCGCAAACCAGCCTTATGCCAGCTTGTGGCCCAAGGTCTTGGAGATCAACCTGGATCTTCCTATCCCGGCAGCCGTGTCTGGAGCGTTGGGCTGGAACCAACTTCCCACCGGCGAAATCGTCGCCCAGGCCGAACCTGCCAGCATAGAAACAGAAACCGCCGGTACACAGGCCGCCAAAGCTGCCCCCACTGAGGCAACCAAGCCGGAAATAGCTGACACACCAGAAACCGTTTCCCCATTCGAAATGGAACCGGAGACCGACTTCGACATCCAGGCCGAATTACAGCGCATCAAGGAAGAAGATAACCGGACCGCGCTGTCCGGGACGGATGCCCGCTTCCCCGTTTACGTGGTGCTCAGCACCCGCCAGGCACTGCTCGATAAATATGGCGAAGAAAATTTCACCACCATCGATCAAACCCTGGAAAAGATTGTCGAACGCACCCAGAACTGGCGGCGTTGGAATGCCATGCTGTGCTACGTAGACGACTTCGACTACACCGGCAAGCTCGGTCTCAGCCCGGCCAAAGCAAGCGATCCCTGGTCGATCAAGAAACTGCTGCAAGACATCGACGATGCCCTGCGCACACGCGGCGAGATGATTGGTGCACTGTTGATCGTCGGCGGGCCGGACATTGTACCTTTCCACCACCTACCTAACCCGGTGGACGACGTCGACCGCGACGTACCCTCGGATAACCCCTACGCCACCTGCGACGAAAATTACTTCGTGCCCAGTTGGCCGGTCGGGCGCATTCCAGATGGTGCCGGTTCCGAGCCGCAGCTTTTGCTGCACAACCTGGAAGTGATCTTACAACAGCGCGGCCGCCAACCCAGCCATACTCAGAAATTCATGCAGTGGCTGGAACGGCTGCTGACCTTCCTGCGCCTGAAAAAGCAGAAGCACCCCAGCCTCGGCTATACGGCCGAAATCTGGCGGCGGGCTTCGCATTCCGTCTTCCGCCCAATCGGGGAAGCACGCGCCCTGGCGATCTCACCGCCCAGTGAAGCCACCATGTTGAATCACCCCGTACACCTGGGATACTTCAACCTGCATGGCCTGGAGGATTCCGGGGAATGGTACGGCCAGCGCGACCCGCTCGAAACCAGCGACGGCCCCGATTACCCGGTAGCGCTGCGCCCGCAAGATGTAGTCAACAGCGGCCGCGCTCCACAGATCGTGTATTCCGAGGCCTGTTACGGAGCACATATCATCGACAAGACCCCGCAAAACGCCCTGGCACTCAAATTCCTACAAAGCGGCAGCCTGGCGATGGTCGGCTCGACCTGCACCTCCTATGGCTCGATCAGCATGCCCTTGATCGCCGCCGACCTGCTTGGGCAAGCTTTCTGGAAACTGCTGCTCTCCGGCCATCCCGCCGGGGAGGCGCTGCGCCGGGCCAAGATCCACCTGGCGCGTGAAATGCACCGCCGCCAGGGTTACCTGGATGGTGAAGACCAGAAGACCTTGATCTCCTTTTTGCTCTACGGCGACCCGCTGGCACAGCCCCAGGTCGACGGACAAGGGCCAAAGAATTTCTTCCGTGATTTGCGCGGCACAAACGTATACACCACCGTGCGTGAACCGAAAAGCACCCCCGAAGAAATGCAGCCCGTCCCCGATGAGATCATGCAGGACGTCAAGAAAGTGGTCAAATCGTACCTGCCGGGCATGAACGGTGCGTTGGTGAAGTACGCCCGCGAAAACATTGCCCCATTGAAAGGTATTGAAAACAGCAGTTCCGCCAAATCCAAAGCCGCCGCGGTGGAAAAATCCTGCCGAGTGGTCACCTTGAGCAAGCAGATCGAACAAGCCAACCACAAGCATCACCAATACGCCCGTATCAAGCTCAACGAGCAGAACAAGGTCATCAAACTGGCGGTCTCGCGTTGAGCGTATCCCTTTAGCAACTACCGGGCAGTCGTTTCATTCTGTTTCGCTGAACGATCATTCTGTGAGGGAAAGACCATTATCACCTGACTGTTCGGAAGTGCATGTTGGTGGAAGTCCGGGAAATATCCCGGACTTCCATCATTAAAGCTGAATGAACCATCCCGCAAGGCGGGGATATTAATGATAAACTTGAACCAATCTTGATCGACAAGGTGAACCATGGAAGATCGGGAAAGCTTGAAACACTTCATCATCCGGACATTGTTATTTATTCTGAACATTGTGGCGGCATTCGCGTTGGGTTGGCTGGTTCATGGCTACCTGAATCCACCCGAACTCGATTTCCCGGTGCTCTCCGAAGCTTATAACATCCTGGTCGAGCACGGCCTGAAAGACCCACCTCCCGACCCGGCAATTGAATACGGCATGGCACACGGCATGGTGAGCGCCTACGGCGATCCCTACACGCGCTTTGTCGAACCGCCCCAGCACGAGATCGAAAGCGATAACCTGGCAGGCAGTTATGGCGGGATTGGAGCCAGCCTGCGCCTGGACGAAGAAAATTACGTCACTCTGTATCCTTTCCCGGACAGCCCGGCGGCAGAAGCGGGCGTGCAGGACGGCGACCGCCTGGTTGGCGTGGACGACGTCACCCTGACGCCCGAAAACCCGATCGATGAGGTGCTCTCGCTGGTGCGCGGCCCGGAAGGCGAGAAGGTCAAAATCACAGTAGCACGCCCACCGGAATACGAAACTTTCGAATTCAGCATCAAGCGCGCCAACATTCCATTACCTTCTGTAACCTGGTACCTGGCCCCGGATGAACCACGCCTCGGCGTGATCCAGATCAACCTGATCACTGCTACTACCCCGGAAGAGATCGAAAATGCCGTCGCTGACCTCCAAACACAAGGGGCGGAGAAATTTGCCCTCGACCTGCGCAACAACGGCGGCGGCTTATTGAACGAAGGTGTGGAGATCGCTCGCCTGTTCTTGAGCAGCGGCATCGTCATTCAAGAGCAATCGCGCGGCGAACGCCTGGAAAATTACCCGGTCAAACGCCCCGGTGCATTGGCTGACCTACCGCTGATCGTATTGGTCAACGAGTACACCGCCAGCGCAGCCGAGATCATTGCCGGTTCGCTCCAGGCCCACCACCGTGCCCACCTAGTAGGCACAACCACTTACGGCAAGGATACGGTGCAATTGGTCTTCGACCTGCAAGACGGGTCGAGCATGCACATTACTTCGGCCAATTGGTGGATCCCCGGCCTGGAATTCCCCACCGAGAACGGCGGCCTGATCCCCGACATTCCCCTAACGGAAGACGTCGCCGGAGCAGATCCGGCCCTAACCTTGGCAATTGACTGCTTGTTCAACGATCAGGCGCAGTTGCCTTAGGGGCAGGGATCAGTAATCAGGCACTGAGCGATGAGGGGAAAAGCAGAAAAAGTATACAGGGGAAATAAGATTGTTGATGGTATACAAACGGGGTAATGGCTAGAGCCAATCATTAAACACGAATTTTACGAATAGGACGAATGCCACGAATTTTTAATAAATAAAGGTCTATTGGATCTGTCATTCCGATGACTACAACATTTTCTAACACTTAGCAAAAACAAAAGTCGGTGCAGTTTTAGCTGCCGCCGACTAACGACAACAAAAGCCGAGCTTATTAATCCACTCGGCTTTTGTAGGTTGTTTACATTCTAATTCGTGCTATTTGTGCTATTCGTGTTCCCCCAATTCCCTACTCCGGCACAGCCACATGTTTAATGATCTCATCCAGGATGGCATCCGGGTCGATACCCTCGGCCTGGGCTTCGAAATTAAGGATCAGGCGATGGCGCAGGGCCGGGTAAACCACCTTGCGGATGTCGTCAATCGAAACCGCCTTGCGATTGTCTAGCAAGGCTTCTACCTTGCCGCCCCAGACCAGGGCCTGCAAACCGCGCGGGCTGGCCCCGATGCGCAAGTTGCGGCGCACGCTGTCGATGGCGCCTTCCGCCTGGGGATGTGTAGCCCCGACGATGCGGGCCGCATAGCGATATACGCCGTTCGCCACCGGCACCTGGCGCGCCAGATGCTGCATCGAAACCAGCACCGAACTATTGATAACCGTATCAACCCCAGGCAAGTTCGGGCCGGTCGTGCGCTTCGCAATCTCGATCAACTCGTCTTCGGAAGGATAGGGTACATGCAGCTTATATAGAAAGCGGTCAATCTGCGCCTCCGGCAACGGATAGGTACCTTCCATTTCAATCGGGTTCTGCGTCGCCAGCACAAAGAAGGGGCGCGGCAGGCTGTAGGTTTCCCCAGAGACAGTCACACTTTGCTCCTGCATGGCTTCCAGCAAGGCCGACTGGGTGCGCGGCGCGGCGCGGTTGATCTCGTCGGCCAGCACCAGGTTGGCGAAGATCGGTCCTTTGACGAAACGGAAACCGCGTTTACCGTCCTCGGTTTCGGTGATGATCATTGAACCGATGATGTCAGCAGGCATCAAGTCGGGGGTAAACTGAATGCGGTTGAATGAGCAGTCCAGCACCTGCGCCAGGGCACGGATCAGCATGGTCTTACCCAGGCCGGGAATGCCTTCCAGCAAGGCATTGCCCCCTGCCAGCAGCGTGACTAGCAGGTCGTGCAGCAAGGCCTGTTGGCCGACGATGATCTTGGCAAGCTGCGTTTCGATCACCCCAGCGGCCTGCCGGAATTGCTCAACGTTTACCGAACGTGCTTCTTTGCTTTCCATCTCATTCACCTCATTCGTTGAAAGGTCGTTGGAGAAATCTATAAGACCTCTCTTTGGAAAAATCGAAGATTTTTCTTAAGAAACGCTAGTCGTTTCCATTATACCCACGGCAGCCAGCGGCGGCGTACCGCAATTTCCAGCGGCCAGCTCAAGACCAACAAAAACACCGGCAGCCAGCGCCAATCCGGAGCTTGCGTTTCAGCCACAACCGGCGCGGCCGA